>JANOWZ010000302.1:0-7318 GCA_031418155.1 Deinococcales bacterium | reverse complement strand
ACACATCATCACCCTTGGTTGCCAAATGAACGAGTACGACACGCACATGGTCGAGTCGCAACTCGTCGCGTTGGGCGCGGAACTCGTGTCTGCCGTGGACAATGCAGATTTTGTGCTGGTCAACACCTGCGCCGTGCGTGGCAAACCGGTCGATAAAGTCAAATCCTTGTTGGGCAATTTGCGACAATTGAAGCGTTCCAGGGGCTTGCTCTTGGGCATGATGGGGTGTCTCGCGCAACTCGAGGAGGGCCAGGAGATCGCGCAGAAGTACGAGGTCGATGTCCTGCTGGGGCCGGGTGCCTTGACGGACATTGGCGCGGCGCTCGAGAGTGACAAACGTTTCTGGTCGTTGGCCTTCAAGGATGACATTCACGAGTTCGTGCCGCCACCGCCGCAGGGCAAACTTTCGGCGCATTTGACGATTCAGCGCGGCTGCGATCATCACTGCACGTACTGCATCGTCCCGACGACGCGGGGACCGCAAGTCTCGCGCCGTCCCGAGTTGATCATGCAGGAACTCGAGGCGATGGTGAGTGCCGGTGTGCTCGAGGTGACGCTGTTGGGCCAGAACGTGAATTCGTATGGGTTGGATCAAACGGGCTTTCCGGGTTTCGGAACACTCTTGCGCATGGTTGGCGAATCTGGGATGCCTCGAGTCAAATTTACGACCTCGCATCCGATGGATTTCTCGGACGATATTATTCAAGCGATCGCCGAAACGCCGAACGTCTGCAAGTACATTCACTTGCCGGTGCAGTCCGGCAGCAACAGCGTTCTCAAACGCATGGGCCGCGAGTACACGAGAGAGTTCTACCTCGAGCGGATCGAAAAAATGCGGGCCTTGATTCCGAACATTTTCATCACCACCGATTTGATCGTCGGTTTCCCTGGCGAAAGCGAAGCGGATTTCCTCGAGACGCTTTCGTTGTATGACACGGTCGAATACGACAGCGCCTACACGTTTTTGTACAGTGCGCGTCCCGGCACGCCAAGTTACAAGCATTTCGATGACACGCCCAAGGAAATCAAAACCGAACGATTGGGCCGCCTGATCGAACGGCAACGCCACTGGGCGCAAACCAAAAATCAGGCGTTGGTCGGCACCGAACTCGAGTGCCTGATTCGCGGTCCAGCCTACGAACCGACCTTCATGGAGGGGCACACGGTCGCGCACCATCCGATCCTGTTGCCCGCGAGTGAATGCCCCGGACCAGGGTTGTACCGCGCCAAAATCGAGCACGCGACACCGCACATGGTCTACGGGCGCGTCACCGAAACGATTCGCTCCTCGAGCATCGTGCCGGTTTTGAATGGACCTGTGATCTCGAGCGCAACGATGTGAAAAACCCAGGTCAAAGGTCAAAGGTGAAAGAGGAAAGTAAAAGCTCGAGGTTTGTGGCGTGCGGCTGAGTTGGCCCGCTGTGGTTGTTGCGCTGTGCGTTGGCGTGGGTTTTTACTATGCTGCGTTTGCCATTATTTCGATTTCCTCGAGCGTTTTGTGGGGCTCGAGGTTGTGGGGCTTGGAATTCGTGGTGGCGTTGCTGGCGGCGTGGGTTGTCATCGCGTGGTTTGGTCGGCTCGAGGTTCGACAGCGCAGTAATCCTCGACTTGATCGTGGCGAACGGGCGATCTGGCGTTTATCGTATCGGCGTGGAAATGTCTTGACGCTGGAGCAGATTCAGGAGTTCACGTTGCTGGATGAAAGCACCATACTGGCGACATTGCGCAGGCTTGAGACAAAAGGTGAAGCGCAACTCGAACCCGACGGAAGTTGGCGTTTGCTCGAGCCGAATCAAATGGGGCAGACACCCGCATGAATTGGGGCGAAATGCTCTCACGGCTCGAGCCTGAAACGGCGGTACGGGCGGCGGCGTTTTGGAATGCGGATGCTGGTTCACTCGAGTTCGTTTCGCAGAGCGCGAATGCGGTGTACAAGTTCTCGAGTGACGGCGAGGTTCGCTTTTTGCGTTTGGTAGCTCACGAATTGCGCGATCACGAATTCCTCGCGGCGGGCCTGGATTTCTTGAATCACGCTTGGCTGGCCGGTGCGTTCGTCTGCCAACCGCTGCTGTCATCTCGAGGGTGTTTTATCGAGGATGTCTTGCAATCAGACGATGTGTTTTTGGCGACCGTCACTGCTGGTGTTGCGGGCAAAACCCTGGGCGAGGTCAGCGAATCCAACCGGCTCAAGAATGCCGTGAATGACGCACAGAAGATGCTGCTCGAGCCAAATCATGTCCAGGCTTGGGGTCATGCGCTCGCAACACTTCATGCGGCGAGCGAATCGTATCAGCCGGTTCCGGTGCGCCTCTCGAGTGGCATGGTGCAATTTCCAGAATCGTTTTCACTACCGAAATTTTGGGCGAACATCAAAGCAGTTTGCTCGAGCGATCCCGATTTAGAACATGTTCATGCCGAACTCGGAATTTGGCTCGAGACGCTTCCCATTTCCGAGATGATCGTGACGCACGGTGATTTTCGATCCGGCAACGCGATCTGGGATGGAAGCCGAGTAACGATTCTGGATTTTGATGAACCCGTGCTTGCTTGGGCCGAGTACGATGTGGCCCGAACCTTGCTGCAAGACGAGTGTGATCCGTTTCCGAACCTCGAGTTGCATCTCAAAAATTTTCTCGAGGGTTACGAAGGCGCTCGGGCTTTACCGCATGTTCAATCTCGAATTTCAAACTTCGTCCGTGTTCGCGCATTGCTGATGCACGCCTGGAGTCTCGAGGATTCGACCTGGGGGAATGAATCGGGCTTGATGTTGTTGCGCAACATCGCCACACACGGGCTCGAGTGGAGGAAACCATGATCTATCGAATGCGAACGTACACGATCATCCCGGCTCGGCTCGAGGCGTTCAATGCGTTGTTTCACCAGGAAATCGAACCGATTTTCGTGCGTTTTGGGACGCGCACGGTTGGGCGTTGGCAGGACCTTGAGCGTTCACGGGTGGTGGCGATTTTCGAGTATGACGACCTCGAACACTATCAGCGTTCCGATGCTGCCGTGCGCAGGGACCCGGAGTACCTGGCGGCGATGGCTCGAACGGGCGTGAATGGTGCATTGTATTCCGCATATGAAGATGCCTTGATGACCTCCACCGCCTGAATCAGTGACAGTTTGTACTGCCCGAATCCGTGAAGGTTTTCCCCGCGACCGGTACAAATTTCCAATCGTAACTCGAGGCTTTGAGTTTTAATTCGAGCACGCCAAACACACCGGTTTTGCGAATTTGCGATCCGGGTTTGGTGATCAGGAACGGGTATTCGTTTTTGCCGCCCGTACCAACGACAAATTCTCGAGTTCCCTTTTCGCTGGGTTTTCCGGCGGCGTTTAATGGTGCGAAGCGTTCGTAATCGTGGTCGTGTCCGTTCAAGATCAATTCGACGCTGCTGTTCGCCAGCAACGCCCAAACGTCCTGCATGAAATTGTTGTTGCCGTGCAACGCGCTCGAGAACCGTGGGTGATGCCAGTACGCGAGCGTGCAATTGGTCTGGTTTTTCTCGAGATCACTTTGCAACCATTTGTATTGTTTGCTCCCCTGTTCGCAACCGCCGACCGCCCAGCAGTTGCTGTTTAAAACGATCACGTGCCATTTGCCGAGGTCGTAGCTGTAGTAATGTTCCGGGTTCGGTCCGGCTGCTTTGCCGAAGTACGTGGCGTAACCTTGGCTCGTGCCACCGGCGTAATCATGGTTGCCGATTGCGGCCTTGGTCACGTTCAAAAATTGGCCCCAGTTCGGGCCGTAACAGTTCTTGTACGTCTCGAGTTTGCCGGTCGGGTAGACCAGATCACCGAGCGCCGCTACCGTTGCGGGTGTGGTCTCAAGCAGGCTTTGCACAAGTTTCGCGGTTTGTTCATCGCCCGTTTCTGGGCAACTGGCGATGTCTCCGGCGGCGATCAGGGTGGTTTCCGTGCTGGTTTGACCCATGCTTTGACTTGAGGTGCAGGTGATGGTCAAGCTGGCAACCATCACGATCAGGCTGAGGGTACTGGCGGGTGAATACTTCATGCTTGGAGTGTATCGCTTTGCGTTTGGAGAAATGCCCTTTGCGAAAGCAACTTTGGCAATCGAACGATGGTTTTTTACGTCGGATCAAGTCTCTAACCGGTACGATCATGGAGGTCTATTTTCACTGTTGACCGCAGGCCACGATTCGGGGGAGTCGTCTGGTCAGATCGAACCCATCGCCAACGCTCTTTCTCGAGGTTCCAGAATGCCGCGCAAACCGAGGGCCAATTCAGACCCAGCCGATGCGCCCGAGGCATCTGTTCAAACTGGTTCTGGACCAACTGGTTCTGGACCAACTGATTCTGGACAGTCGCTTGACGACCTCGAGCCCGCATACCGTGCGCTGGTCGAGGCGATTCAGGGCGTGGTCTGGGAGGTTCACGGCCCGGATTGGACGAGCACGAAGGTCGGGCCGCAAGTTCGCGTGATGTTCGGTTACGCGCCCGACGTGTGGCACGAACCAGATTTCTGGGAATCGCACGTGCACCCAGATGACCGGGCGCAGGCGGTACTGGCGTATGAAACCGCGATCCTTGAGCGGCGTTCGTACCAGTCCGAGTACCGGTTCATCGCCGGGGATGGCAGCATGGTTTGGGTGCGTGACATCGGTACAGTCGTCGCGATGGGCGATTCGTTTCACATTCGTGGCGTGATGTTGGACATCAACGTGGACCGCAAATCCCGCATCTTGGAGCAGGACCGTAACGATGTGCTCGAGTTGGTGGCCCGGTCTGCGCCGCTCGAGGTGATTTTGGAACGCTTGATGGGCTTGATTGCCACGCAGCAACCCGAGGCGATCTGTTCGATTTCCTTGCTCGAGGGCGATCATTTGCGCCTTCGTGCCGCGCAATCCTCACTCACGCGGGCGTTGCGTTCGGCGTTGCGGCGCTTGCCGCTCGGGCCGGACGGTGGTCCGGTCGGCTTGGCCGCCAGCACTGCTGAAGCGGTCGTGATGCCGGATTTGAACAGCCTCGAGACCGTGGATTTGGATGGTTTGCCGTTGCTGCCGATTGATTGGGAGGCTGGTCGTCAGATCGCACTCGAGCGTGGTTTGCGGGCGTGTTGGGCCTTTCCGATTCTGGGCGCGGAGGGTCAGGCGTTGGGCGTGATTGCCAGCCATCGTTCGCAGACGGGTGCTCCAGATTTCTTGCAGGGCAGTTTGTACCACACGGTCACGTCGCTCGCGGCCATTGCGCTCGAGCAGCGCAATTTGACCGAACGCATGCGCTTGCAGGCTCGGGTCGATGCCCTCACCGGCCTACCGAACCGGTTGGCGCTCGAGGACCGTCTGACCCAGGCGATCCTCGAGGCGGGACAGCGCGGCTCCGAACTGGCACTCTTGTGGGTCGATTTGGATGGCTTCAAAACCGTGAACGACACCCTCGGGCACGCGGTTGGTGATGGGTTGTTGCAGGCGATCACGGATCGGATGCTTTTGAGCATCGGTTCGGGTGACACGCTCGCCCGGATCGGTGGTGACGAGTTCGCGTTGGTGCATTCGCTCGCCAAAGGCCCGGAGGACGCGGCCCGCCTCGCCGAACGATTGCTCGAAAGTTTTCGCGCCCCGATTCAGATTCAGGATCGGGAGTTGTTTGTCACCGGCAGCATCGGCATCGCATTGTTTCCGCAGGATGGGCAGGATGCACTCAGTTTGCAACGTCACGCGGACTTGGCGATGTACCGGGCGAAAGCGGCGGGCAAGAACACGTTTGAACTGTTCACACCCGCGTTGACCGCCGTGGCGCTCGAACGTTTGGAACTCGAGCATGCGTTGCGTCGGGCACTTGAGACTGCCCAGAATGCTGTTCACGATCCGAACCAAAACCTTGGGCTCGAGTTGCATTACCAACCTCAAGTCGATTTGCAGGGGCAAGTCGTGGCGGTCGAGGCGTTGCTGCGCTGGAATCACCCACAACTCGGGCCGATTCCGCCCGTTCGCTTTATTCCAGTGGCCGAAGATTGCGGCCTGATCGTCGCGCTCGGCGAGTGGGTGCTGTCACACGCCTGCCATCAGGTCATGCGTTGGCGTGAACAGGGTTTGACCTGCGTGCCGGTCGCGGTCAATGTCTCGCCGATCCAATTTTCCCGTTCAGATTTCGTGCAGACCGTGCAGCGCACCCTACAAACCAGTGGGCTCGAGGCCAGTTTCCTCGAGCTCGAGTTGACCGAGGGGATTGTGATGCAAGATCTCGAGGCGACCTCAAAGAAGCTGTTTGCCCTGCGCGAGATGGGTGTCAGCGTCTCGATTGATGATTTCGGCACGGGTTATTCCAGCCTGAAGTACCTGCAACGCCTGCCGATTGATTGCCTGAAAATCGACCGCTCTTTCGTGCTCGAGATCGATCACGAATTTGGCAGCCAAAGTTTGGTGCGCACGATCATTCTGCTCGCCCGAGAACTGGGGTTGAAGGTCGTGGCCGAGGGTGTTGAAACCAACGCGCAGTTCGATATTGTGCGTGCCCTCGAGTGCGACCGGGTGCAGGGCTATTTGTTCGCCCGTCCGGTGTCTGCGCTCAACCTCGAGCCATTTTTGCGTTTGAATTAAGTGCCTCACGCTTCCATTTTGAGGCATCCACTTCTTGCTCGCAAGACCAATACCGGGAGTTTAAGGCTGTCATACCAAGGAATTCACATGCCAAACTTCAAGCATGAACCTCAGGGCAGCCCTCACCCTGACCGGTCAAGACAACCCCAGCCGTCACTTCGAGACCTTCACCCAAACCATCGACCTCAGCCTGATCCAACAAGCCCTTCTTGCTTGTAAGACGGCACCTGACGGGCCACAAGCGCTCGACACCACCGGTACTGCCAGCATCCGCAACCGTAAATTCCCAGCAGACCGAGTGATCTTCCTGATCATCGGCATGGCCTTATTCCGAAACATTAGCATTCAAGCGGTCTGTGACCACTTGCACCTGACGCTGCCCAACCAAGCCGCCCAATCCCAACCCATCCGGAGTTCGAGTCTCATCCAGGCTCGAGATCGACTCGGTATTGAACCTTTGAAGAATTTATTCAAGTTACTGACCAGCAAATTCACGCTTGAACACACGAATTTTGATACGTGGCGTGACTTAACGATCTTCGGTATGGATGGAAGCACCCTGTGCGTACCAGACAGCATCGAGAACCGTGACTACTTTGGAGCCCCATTCAACGGTACTCGAGGAGAAAGCGCCTACCCGCAAGCACGCTTGGTTGGACTGATGCGACTCGGATCTCATCGGTTGACCGGATTGAACATTGGTCAGTACTCCCAGGGAGAAGTGAGTTTGGCTGAACCGTTGTACGCGCTGATTC
>JANOWZ010000301.1:0-2049 GCA_031418155.1 Deinococcales bacterium | reverse complement strand
CCCAGAGTGGGCTCTCGGGCGTGATCGGATGGACCAGCGTCCAACCCAGCGTGAAGAACGCAACGAATTTCCGTTCGAGTTTGAGGGGGTAGAACATGCGTTGGCGTTTGCCATTCGCCGTCTCGAAGCGAGACATGGTCAAGCTGGCCTCAAGTTCGATGATTTCGTTGCGCAAGCCGTTGGTGAATCGGCACATCAGGCCCCAACCGCCGTTGAATGGGGCGATCAGCATGTTGCGGCTCGAGAGGATTTTGTTGTTGGGTCTTGAGAAGCGGGCGAACAGCAGGCCGGTGATCAGTGCGGCGGTCAGCAATCCGAAAAAGGCTTGTACGGTGGACACCCAGTGCGCCGCCATGTTGACCGGTGCGATGTGTCCGTAACCGATGGTGGAGAGTGTTTCAACGCTGAAGAAGAATGCTCGCCAAACGGGATTCTCGAGCGTCTCGCTTTTGATGTTGGCTACAATCGCGTCCGGGCCACAGAGCAGGTACAGGCCGGTGAAGATCACGTTGATGCCGAAGAAAACGGCAACGATGATGCCGAGGAACACCGGGAAGCTCAGGTCAAGCAGCCAGTAGAACGGGTTGATGCTCGAGAAGCGTCCGAGCCCTTCGCGGCGCATGTTGAAGCTTCCGTCTTTGTTGATGAAGCGTTCCAGGCTGGTTTCGGCGGCGATGCGGCCAATGCCAAGGTCGTTGATTTGGTTGCCCTCGGTGCCGGTGGGTGTCGCTTCGGATTTGTCGCTTGAAGCCATACCCTCAGCATACGGGAGCCTGATCGAAAGATTGGCTACCGACCGTTCACCAGTATCGTCCGTGACAGCAACCAAGTTTATTGAAGACCGTAAATTTCGCCAAATTTTTTCTTGAGGTAGGCGACGTAAGGTTTTGCGGTGATGCTCGAGCCAGTGGCACGTTGGATTAATTCATCTGGTTTGTATTTCTTGCCGTGACGGTGAATGTTTTCGCGCAACCAGCCCAGGAGCGGCGCGTATTGACCGTGGGCAAACATCGTGTTCAAATCCCCGAGTTTCGTTTGTGCCGCCTCGAGCAGTTGCACGCTCAAGATGTTGCCGAGCGTGTAGGTTGGGAAATACCCGATCAATCCCATGCTCCAATGGATGTCTTGCATTACACCGTTCGTGTCGTTTGGCGGCGTGATGCCCAGGTACGATTGCATTTTGGCGTTCCACGCTTCGGGCAAATCTGCGACTTTCAGTGAACCTTCAAGCAGGGCTTTCTCGAGTTCAAAGCGCAGCATCACGTGCAGGTTGTAGGTGATCTCGTCGGCCTCGACACGGATCAGGCTGGGTTGGACGCGGTTGACGGCCTTGTAAAGTTCTTCTGGCGAGACATCGCTATATTGCGGGAACAGTTCTTTGAAGCGCGGATACCAGTGCGTCCAGAAGGCCCTCGAGCGTCCAACCAGGTTTTCCCACATCCGCGATTGGCTTTCGTGAACCCCGAGGCTGGTGCCCTGCGCGAGCCGCGTGCGGGCGAGTTCTGGTGCGGTGCCGAGTTCGTAAAGCGCGTGACCAGTTTCATGCAAGGTGCCGAACAAGGCCATCGGGAAGTATTGACGGTCGTAGCGCGTGGTAATGCGAACGTCGTCTCGAGAGAACGCCGTCTCGAACGGGTGTGCGGCCCGGTCCAAACGGCCTCGGGTCAGGTCGTACCCGAACGCTTGAGCGACCTCTAGCCCAAAGATTTGTTGGGTCGCCTCGTCGCATTCGCGGGTCAGGACGCTGTAATCGGTGGCCGGTCCTTTGGCGGCGATGGCTTTGACCAGCGGCACGGTTTGATCACGCAGATCGGCGAAGGTGGTTTCGACCACTCGGGCCGTTAATCCCGGTTCGTACTCGTCCAGCAGTGCATCGTAAGGGTGCTCGTTGAAGCCGATATAATCCGCTTTACGTCGCGCCAGGGCGTACATTTGCTCGAGGTGCGGTGCGAATTTCTGGAAGTCGTTTGCTTTGCGGGCCTCGCGCCAAACGCTGAGTGAAATGGCTTTGCTGCGGGATTGTTCGGCAACGAATTCGCTGGGCAGTTT
>JANOWZ010000300.1:0-6396 GCA_031418155.1 Deinococcales bacterium | reverse complement strand
CCAGGCATCGGCGTTCAACCGGTCAATTTCGACCAGGTGCGAACGGTTCAGGATCGGGTCAAACTCATCGTCTGGGAACATCGTGCGCCCTTCAAACTGGGGAGGATTTTAGGATGGCTCGAGCGTGATCTCAAAGGCAGGTGATTGATGCCTCACTTGAATTTCGGATCGAGCACGGTGATCAGGAAGTTCTCGAGGTTCAAACGTCCAGCACCGAGTTGTTTGGCCAAGGACGGATTTTGCGCATCGGTGGAGTCACCGCTGTCACTCATGGCCTTGCCCACCTTTTTCAACGCCTTGCCGAATGAGCGTTCGCCAAGGGCGAGCGCGAAGCCTCCCGAGACCATCGGTGCAGCCATGGACGTGCCATTCCAGACACCCATCAAACCACCGGGGGCCGGGCTCGAGATTTTCTCGCCGATGGCGGTCATTTCCAGGTCTTTACCGTAAGTGGAGAAGCTTGACTTTTTGTCGTTCAGGTCGCTCGAGCCAACCCCGAGTGACATCTCGCCCCACATGCCCGCAATCAATCCGTCGCTGGCGGGATAGGTGATGTTGCCATCGCCGGTGTTGCCGCTCGCGGCGACCACGAAGACACCCGCTTTGGTGGCGGATTTGATCGTGTTGTCCAAGGATTTGTCGTAATCGGTCCCGAGCGACAGGTTGATGATGTCCGCGCCGTGTGCCACGGCGAAGTCAATCGCGGCGATCACGTTGGCGGTGTCCCCTTCACCTTTGGGGTCCAGCACCCGCAAGGGCATCAGTTTGGCTTTTGGGGCAACCTGCAAGATGATGCCTGCAACCGCCGTGCCGTGTCCGTAACCGTGATCTTTGTTGCCGCCTTTTTCGTCTTGTGGTGTATCGTCGGCATCCACCCAATCCCACATGTCGCTCTTGCCGACCAGCACGCCTTGAAAGGCCGGGTGACTGAGGTCGATGCCGCTGTCAATCACGGCGACCTTGACCCCCTCTCCGGCCTGCGGTGCGAGTTTGCTGGCCTCGAGCAGTTTGATTTTCTGCCAGATTTTGACGTTTTCGGCTGGGATGTCGCCGGTGTCGCCCGAACTCCAGGCGCTTGAACCGTTGCCCCAGACCGTCCAGCCCGATCCCCAGGCGCTCGATCCGCTGCCCCAAACGTTCCAGCCTGAACCCCAGACGCTCCAACCCGAACTCCAGCTTGGACCCGTTTCTGGAGCTTTGTAGGCTTTGGGTTTGGACCCGGACAATCCCACCGTGTTGTTGATACCGACCATGGCGTAACCGTCTTCGGGATGCCAGGCGATGATGGTGCCGCCGGTGCGTGCAATCACGCTGGCGGGCGTATCTGTTTTGTCGATGTCCACGCTTTGAACCTGATCAAAGTTGCCGCCGCCAACGTAATTGCTGGGCTCGGGCGTGGTGGCTTTTGGTGTGCCGCCACAACCTGCCAGGAACAACAGTGTCATTACGGCGGTCGCAACGAGTCGTTTCAAGTGATGTCGCATGGTGGTTTCCTTCGGGTCTGTGCGTGGCCGGGGCGACGGCGGTACGCGAGGGCCTGGGTTGGAGATCGGAACCTGGAACGCCCAGAGGTCCATCTCGAGAATGAGAGAAGCTTAGCGTGCGATTTCTGACAAAATTCTTACGTGCCGTCAAGAATCAATCCGTTCGATACCGTACTCAACTTTGGTTTTGTTCTTTCACAGGTTGCAAGCTCGAGAAACCCAAGAATAGAAAAGCCCCAAAGAAAATCTTTGGGGCTCGAGCGGTCGTTTTACAGTGGCTTGGGCAATGATTGAGAATTCCAAAAGCAAAATTCGTCAATTGTTGCCGATGTCTTTCTTGTCGAAATCTTGGTCCCCAAGATTTCGACCTGGTGGGCCACTGTTTGTCACTCGTATCACTCGGGGATTTCTTGAGGAAAAAGGCATTCTCAAGAAATCCCGAAATGGCTGTAACTGCACCTACGCTGGGGCGTTGCAGCATCCAATTGGGCGTTGACCTGAAACTTCACGCGATGGTGCTTCCTGATGTTTTGCAACGACGAAAGTTTCACAGAGTTCATTCTTAAGCCGTTTTAGGCTTCTGGCATGAACCGGGAATTGCTGATTGCGGAGCGGTTAAATGCAGGTCGTTTGGTGCTGCGTGGCCTCGGAGCAAGCATCGTGCTCGGAGAGGTGATCGGCTTCGCGTACCTGATCACAGGCTTGGTTCGCGCCTCCAACAACCACCCACTGCCAGGTTGGAATCTTGGAATGCTCGCCTGGGCCGCAGACGCTCCGATGGCCGCCATTTCACTCGCGGTCGCACTGCTCTGCCCGAGTGTCTTCGCCGTGATCGCCATAACCTGGTTGCCAACGCGCCGCAAATTCAAATTTGATCGGGCCAGCGCCTACGAAATTGTTGGTCGCTACCGCGTGCGCCACCGGCTCGAGGATTTCGAGATTCAGGCCGGACCGCCGCGCCTGTTGCTGGCTGGCAAAACGCATCACATCTCGAGGAACGATTGGGAACGCCTGACCGCGTTTTACCGTGGTCTGGCCAATGAACGCACCAGTTTTGTGCGTGCCGCCGCGATGGGCGCTCCTGCGCCAAAGCCACGCCCCGGATTGCTCAGCATGATGCGGGCTTCGTAGCACAACCTCAGATCACAACAAAAAGCACTCGAGCCCTGAATTTCCACAAAGCCACGTTTTGACTGAGGGCCGCACAGGTGCTACACTCCCAAGGCTGCCTCGAGCCTACTTGAGGTCAGTGAATTCCAAAAGTCGAAATCCAAGATTTCGACATGGAAATCCCCAACGGTCGGCAATCGTTGGAATCAGGAGTCCTCATGAAAAAAGACATTCATCCGAAGATGGTCCCCTGCAAAATCATTTACAGCGGCGAAGTCGTGATGGAAACGTACTCGACCAAGCCCGAAATCACCGTGGACGTTTGGAGCGGCGTGCATCCGTTCTGGACCGGTCAGCAACGCTTCCTGGACACCGAAGGTCGTGTCGAAAAATTCCAGAAGCGTTTCCAGGGCAGCTATCGCAAGAAGTAAGCCCGAAACCAAGCAAGCGAAAAATATTCAAGTGAAGGAACCCCGTCTCTGACGGGGTTTTCTATTGGTGGAGCTGAAGGGATTCGAGCCTTTGACTTTCTGAATGCCATTGTGTGCTGGACTCAAATCCGTAAAAGTCCCCTATAGCGTTTTCATCGTCCATGACGATGTTTTTCTGGTTTTGCTATTTCTGGGATGGTCCACGAAAATCCGTGTTTTTGAATCCTTCTACCACCACCTGCCACCAGATTTTTGAGGTTTGAGACCTTGAAAATGACCAATTTTCTTCCGCGGAAAGGTGGCTTTTACCGACTCAGCCATGAATAGTTTCAGCAAATGTCAAGCAATTCGAGAAACTTTCGCTCGAGTCTGTTGCTCGGCAGCAACCTGAAGACGGGTTCGCCAAACATCGCTCAAACCCGACTTCAAGACCATGACCTGAATTTCGTCAAAATCATCAAAAAACCCTGGTCGTTTGGACTCATCAAGCAACATCGTTTTTTCCTCAATGCTGTCACTGGAGACAGTTTGAGCGATGCGTCTTTTGAAGATCTCAAACAGGGTCATGCTTCCTTGGTGATGCCGATCATGGGCCAGAGTACCAAGCATTGACCGTTTTGAGAGAGGCAGGTAGTGAACATCAAGCCTCAGCGTTTACACCACAGTTGCGTCGCCAGCATCACGAGCAGAACCGCCAGCATGCGACGCAACCAAAGCTCGGGCAACACGAATGCGACTCGAGCACCGAGGGCTGTTCCCACGAGAATCCCGAGTGCCAACAGTGCCGCCATCGGGAACCTGACCGCTCCGGCTCGAGCGTAGGTCATCACACCGAGCAGGCCGACGGGCAGTAGAAGCGCCGCCAATGACGTTCCCGTGGCCGTGCGTTGCTCGAGACCAACCAACAGAATCAGTGCCGGTACGACGATCACGCCGCCGCCGATGCCGAAGAGTCCCGAGAGCACCCCGGCGGTCAGTCCGATCAGTGCGGTGAGCAGCCAGTCCATTGATGTGACCGTACTCGAGCACTGTAAGCCTGGTGTCATCCGCACTTCGAACAGACATTTCCCTGACATGCTCAAGGATGAATGAAGAGGGATGCCTCAGACTGTACTCGTAATCGAAGATGAACTTGCCGTGCGTGAGGTGCTGCGATTTCACCTCGAGCACAATGGGTACAAGGTACGAGCCTGTGAGACGGCTGGCACTGGTTGGCTCGGATTGTCCGGTGCGGACGCGGTCGTGCTGGACTGGATGCTGCCGGACGAGGCTGGGATCGCGTGGTTGAAACGCTTGCGCCTGAGTGCCTTCACTGAAATTCCGGTGCTGATGCTGACGGCTCGAGCCTCTGAATCTGACCGGGTGGATGGCCTGGATGCCGGTGCGGACGATTACCTGACCAAGCCCTTCAGCGCCGCCGAATTGGTCGCCCGAGTGCGTGCCCTGCTGCGTCGCACCAACCGAGACGAGCTTCAAGAATCGTTGAGGATTGGAACGCTCGAGATTAATTTCAACGCCGGTCTGGTCCGGCTCGAGGGCCGCGAGTTGGGTTTGACCCGACGCGAGTTTGACCTGCTCGCGTTTTTGGCCCGACATCCCGGACGGGTGTATTCTCGGCAAGTCTTGTTGGATCGCGTTTGGGGTTTGGATTTCTTGGGTGGCGAACGCACCGTCGATCAGCACATCGCGCAATTGCGTGAACACCTGCAAGACGAAGCAAACGCATCACGGTTCATCGAAACCGTTCGTGGCAAAGGGTATCGCATGGTCGAATCCGGTGAACAATGAAGATGATCCTCGAGTCAACCCGATTGTTGGATGCCTTCCGTGACGCACTGATCACCTTTGATGCCGCACTGCGGGTCACGGAACTCAACCGGGCCGCCGGGGTGTTATTTGGTGTCACCCGAGATCGGGCCGTCAACCGTCCACTGATCGAGGTGGTGCGTGATCACCGCCTGGAACGTCTTGCGCTCGAGGGTGGCGAGTTGGAACTCGACCTGCCCGGAAGCCGCGTGCTTGTTCGCTGTCTGAACGGAATCCTGATCTTCGAGGATGTCACCACTGTTCGCGCCCGAGAACACGAGTTACGCGAGGTCATGGCGATCCTCTCGCACGAATTTCGCACGCCTGTCACGGCGGTCAAAGGCTTGCTCGAGGCGTTGCAGTTGGACCCGCCCTTTGAAACGCAAAAACGATTTCTCGAGATGAGCTTGGTCGAAGTTGAGCGTCTTGTGCGTTTGAGCGAGGATTTGACGGTTGGCTTCCGACCACAGGCGCAACGCTCGTTCCCGCTGAATGACGCGATCTCCAGGGTTTTGCGATTGCTCGAGGAGGAACGCAAGCGGCGAGGGGTCAGCGTGATTGTTTCTGGTGCGGAGTTGATCGTGCATTGCGACCCGGACAAATTGGTGCAGGTGCTTTTGAACCTGCTCGAGAACGCCCTGCGTCACGGCCCGAATCCGGGGGAGGTTCAGCTGCAAGCCAGACTCGAGCATCAACTCGTTCGCGTCACCGTGCAAGACGCTGGCCTCGAGCTACCCACTTACAATCACATCTTTGAGGCACACAAACGCGGCCCGAACTCAAGCGGCAGCGGCATGGGCTTGTACGTGGTGCGCTCGATTGTCACCGCTTGGCAGGGCGAAACCTGGGGACGGTACATCCAGAGTGACACCGTGACAGGTAACGAATTCGGCTTCACCGTGCCAGCCATACAGTTCCAAGCATGACAACAGAGGTTTAACATGACCATACGAATGCGAGAAGCCCTTGAACGAGACCTCCGCGAAATCACCGCCGAATTCATCCGCCTGATCTCACACACCAGCGAACAACTCGAGTTGGCCGAAAAAGTCCTGATCGAACGTCAAGTTGAACACGCAACCCGTGTCAGCGAGATCGACACGCAAGTCGATGCGCTCGAAATCAAACTCGAGCAATCTTGTTTGCGGGCGATTGCCCAGCATCAACCGGTCGCCACAGATTTGCGGTTTCTGGCGGCGGTCCTGAAATCCCTGACCGATCTCGAGCGCATCGGTGATTACTGCGTGCACGTTGCCGAAGATGCCCGAATGCTGGCGGCGGACCCGCCACTGAAGCGCTACATCAATTTGGGTCAGATGATCGGACGTTTGAAAACCATGCTGCACGCCTGTTCTCTGGCCTTCAGTGAACGCGATTCGGGCAAAGCCAAAGAGACCTCAGCGATGGACCTCGAGATTGATGACCTCTACGAGCAGACGCAACGCGAATTGGTGACGTACATGATCGAGGACCCGCGCACGATCACGAAGGCGCTGGCACTCTTGCGGGTTGGGCGGTCATTGCAACGCATCGGCGATCACATCGAGAACGTTTCGGATCGCGTG
>JANOWZ010000299.1:0-36059 GCA_031418155.1 Deinococcales bacterium | reverse complement strand
CTCATGCCGTACAAGAAACTCACCCGACCCCTGATCTGGACGAAACGCGAAATCATGAACGGCCTCCTGTACCAACTCAAGAACGGCTGCAACTGTCTTGAGCAGATCGGCACCTGACGGGCCTGCTCGCTGGGTTGACCTACCAAAAGACCTCCCACCGTACTCAACGGTCTTCTGGCATGACAAGCAATGGCGAGCAGAAAAAATCTTTGATGCAATCAAAAATGTGCTGCACGGCAAAGTTCGTGAACAAGTCAAAAAAAACCAAAATGGACAACCTTGATGATCATCGACTCTCAAGCAGTTCAGAACACCCGCAACGCTGGAATTGAATCCAAAGGTTTCTGCGTTTACAAAGCAACGAACGGGATCAAACGGCATTTGGCGGTTGATTCGCTTGGCTTTCCATTCTTTACTCTTTGCACGAAAGCGACCATGCCCGTCAGGTGCGTCTTATGGTCAAGAAGCGAGCGTACCTGAGGATCAGGGTTTGATTGAAATGCTGATTGCAAACATCGCTTACTTCCAAGCAAAACCGGTGAACATTCCGAAGATCACGATTCTGGTCGATCATGGGTATCACCCTGAGAAAATCCAGGCAGCACTCGAGGAGGAATATCCGCAGATCATGCGGAAGATTGGGTTTGAACGATCTCCGAAGCCATCAAAAGCGGAGGAGGAAGCTGCGGGGAAGTCAGGATTCGTGCCGGTGGTGACGCGGTGGGTGATTGAACGGTGGAATGCGTGGAGCGCGAACAGCCCGTCAGCGGCTCAAGCCCGTGAGCGATCCCGCCCGTCAGGTGCATGGTTGGGATCAAGACAGGTGCTGGTGTGGGGCCAAGAAGCGACCCAAGCCCGAAGGTGCTGGTTTAGGGTCAAGAAGCGACCCAAGCCCGAAGGTGCTGGTTTAGGGTCAAGAAGCGACCCAAGCCCGAAGGTGCTGGTTTAGGGTCAAGACAGGTGCTGTCTTGTGAGCAAGAATGGATCGGTGCAAGAGTTTGACGAAGAATTTTGAACGAACGTTGGATCATGCGAAGAGCAAGCTTGACCTTTGTTTCGTCCGGTTGATGCTGAAACGGTTGGCGGCAGGTTGAGCAGATACCAAATGGGCTCTATACGGGTGCAAAAGAGGACCGTTTTCTGGAGAGCGTCTGGGCGACATTGACGGCCAAACTCGGATCGTTGCTCAGTTCCGGCGTGCTGCATTCCTCATCGGGAAATGACTTCGAGGCCCGAGACTTCCTATTCGAGCCGACCACCCTCTACCTGCGCTTCAGTGAGGTAGACCTGCCGTTCACCAAGACTTACCTCGAATTGGTCTGGCTCTCACTGACCTCAAGCCTGATCACTGCGGCGGATGCCCGAGGTGGAACCCTACCGATCAAGACGCTGCTGTTGCTCGACGAGGCCAAGGCCGTACCGATGCCGCGCCTGGCGGATTTCTCGAGCACCATCGCCGGTCGCGGCCTGACGATGATGGTCTTCGTGCAGGACCTCTCGCAACTCGAGGCGGCTTACACGCCCGTTGATGCACTCACCATCATGGCGAACTGCAAAACGCACGTCTACTTCAAAACGCCAGAACAAAAAACTAGCAAGATGATCAGCGAACGCTGCGGCAAACTGATGGTGGCTGACAAGCAGGTCACGACCAGTTCACAAGGGGCGAGCCGTTCGTTCCGCAGCCTGCAACGCGAGTTGATTACACCCGACGAGGTTGAGCGGCTGCACGATGAGAACGTGATCGGCTTCATGGACAACCAGTACCCGATCCTTGGGCGGCGCTTAAATTACCTCGAGCATCCACTTTGGAATAAAGCGAAATCGCTTCCAGTTTCAAACGCTACCGTTTCAGACACTGCTGCCAAGAGGCCTGGCCTTGCAGCTACACCGCCTGATGATCCCTTATCGGATCTGGGTCTCGAGGAATACCCATTTGACAACGGGTCAAACGGAACGGCATCGAGGTTGATTGAAACGATTCCCGAAGCTGAAGGGGTGGGTGAGAAAGACGTTGAACCGGGGGTTGATCAAGTGACAGAAGATGGATCAAACGAACGCCCTGGTGAATACCACACACCTGCGGTGTTGCAAAACCAGCGAACTTTTTGATACTGACAAACGACCACCTCATGAAGTCGAGGCGAGGTGTGAACCGTTGCTGATTCGAGCATGCCTTCAGTCCGGCCATCACCACGGCAAACCCGAAGTTGGTCTGATGGCTCCGGTAATGCGACCGTAACAGCCGGGCGTGAAGCTTGTCTGGAAAAGGGACGTTTAACACGACCATATCGCATCGCAGGAATACAGCTCGAGAACAGAAAGCAGAGGCAAAAAAATGACTCAGTTTCAAACGCAAACAGCAGCGCCGAACCGACAGCGTGCCCACATCGTTGACCGAGCATGTTGGGAAAATGTTGCTGACCTGAACCTTAGCCCTGAGTCCGATCCAACAGTTGGACTCGGGCTGGAAAAGTTGTTTACTTCTTCCGAGGAGGTGAGAGCGGAACGCATTTTGCAAACTGAAATGCCGGAATTGGATGAGGAGGGTATCGAGACTACGGCGGCCATTCCAATCCGGGATGCCGTGGCCCAGTACCTGTTTGAGATCGGTCAAGTGCCGCTCTTGACTCTTGCCGAGGAGATCGATCTGGGCCGCAGGCTCGAGGAGGGTCGTCGTGCTGTGAATGCCCTGAAAGCTCCAGCAGTCAACCTAACTGAGCGTGAAAAACGTGATCTCGAGCGGTTGGTCAGCGATTCGGAACTGGCACGACAGCAACTGATTGAGGCGAACCTGCGCTTGGTGGTTTCGCACGCCAAACGTTACGCTTGGCACAGCTTGGATTTGCTGGATTTGATTCAGGAGGGCAACCGTGGGTTGATGCGTGCGGTTGATCGCTTTGAGGTCAATCGAGGCTTCAAGTTTTCTACCTATGCAACCTGGTGGATCAGGCAGTCGATTCAACGCGCCCTGGCTGATCAGGGGCGGATGATTCGAGTTCCGGTTCATGTGAACGAGACCATGACCAAACTCTCAAAAATTCGCATGCGACTTGAGCAGGAACTTGGGCGAACACCGACCAACGCCGAACTCGCCGAGGAAATCGGACCCAATTGGACTGAGGGCCGTGTTGAGTTGTTAAAAAGCTATGACTGTGAACCTGCCAGTTTGGAAAACCTGCTCTGGGATGATGGCGAGACACGGCTGTCCGATACCATTCCCACCGGCGAAGATGATTCTCCGATTGAACACGCCACAATGCAGTTTCTCAACGAAGAACTCGAACGGGCCTTGGATGCACTCGAGCCACGTGAGGCTTTGGTGGTCAGCCTGCGGAACGGTTTAGCAGACGGTCATGCCTACACGCTCGAGGATATTGGCAAGGAATTACACCTGACCCGTGAACGGGTTCGACAGATCGAATCCAGTGCCTTGCGCCAACTCAAGTATCAAAAACGCTTGCAATCTTTGCGATCCTTCCTCGAGTAGGGGACTGAGATGATTGCATGCGATGCTCCAGTCTCTTGGCAAAGGCTCGCAACGCTGGGTGTTTCAAAACGGCTTATGAGCGATCAACTTCGAGTTTCATTTTGATCACGCCGATACCAATCGGAGCGCGTTAATGGCAAACGGCTCGAGCCATCACCCATAGGTTTTGAAAGCAGCATTTGCGCCACGCCGTTGCGCCCTGTGGCGAAGGTTCTCGCAATTGCCCCAAGATACAGCCGGTAAACCCGGTATGAGGTTTCGCCAACCAAACGCATCACTTCGGTCTGGTGTGCCTCGAGTCGTTCTCGCCAACGCCGGGTGGTCAAGGCGTAGTGTTCACGCAAGTTCTCGAGGTCGTGTGCCTCCAAACCAGCCCTCTGAGCGGCGTTTAACAGATCCGAGACGGGCAGCACCTCACCACCGGGAAAGACGTAGTGTTGCAAAAAAGAACGCTTGCGCCAGGTCAGCGCCTCGAGCCAGGCCAGCAGTGGTGTGCGCGGTGGTCTCACCTCAATGATTCCGTGACACAAGAACACGCCACCAGGTTTGAGGAGCCGTGCGGCCTCGGCGAAGTAACGGGCGATGTTGCGACGGCCCACGTGTTCGACCATGCCGATGCTGACGATCTTATCGAATTGAACATCGGGCGGAAAATCACGGTAATCGCGGACCTCAATTTGCACCAGGTCCATCAAACCCAACTCGCGCACCTTGGTCCGAGCAAATTCTGCTTGAGGTTCGGACAGCGTGATTCCGGTGGCCCGCACGCCGTACCGTTGCGCCGCGTGGATCACCAGGCCACCCCAGCCACAACCGATGTCCAACAGGTGCTCTCCGGGCTCGAGGCGCAATTTCTTGCAGATGTGCTCGAGCTTGGCGTGTTGGGCGGTGTCGATGTCCTCGCTGCCGGTCTCGAAGTACGCGCACGAGTAGATCATCTGGCGGTCAAGCCAGAGGGCGTAAAAATCGTTGCCCATGTCGTAATGCGAACGGACCTCCTCGGCATCACTGGTCCTCGAGTGTTCTGGATGGTTGCTGGCCTTGAAGCGAACAGGTGCTGTCTCATCTGAAAAATCATCTGTCGGCAAACGCGACAACAATGGCATCAGGCGCACGAACCCGAGCGGGGTGCGGGCGCTGATCGAAAACTGAGTCTCGAGTGCGGCGGCGGCCTCGATGTCACCGATGACCTCAAAATCCTTGCGCAAAAATGCCTCCGCCAGCGAGAGTTCACTGGGACGCCAGAGCATCCGTCGCAACGCACCAGGCCGACGAAACTCGAGCGTGAATTGCGGTTCGTGGTCTGGGGTGTCAGACGAACCATCCCACCAACGCACGGCGAAGGTTCTGGTTTCAGGCTGACCAAACAGAAGCGTCAGGATCGAACGCGAGGTCTCGAGGTGATCGTATCCGGTTGCAATCAAGGTTTTTTCGATGGGTTGAAGTCGCATGGTTCCTCCTGTCTGCTGCGTCTGTCTGAAGTGCTGCAATTGCTTGAGGAGATTTTTTAACCGAGGTTGATGCTGCGGCGTGATCATCCTCACCGCAGCGTTTGTGTTCATCACGATCTGAGGTCAGCATCTGTGGCCCTGGCGCAATACTCGAGCGAATCCGTGCGTGCTTGACTCAATGGGTAATGATCGTGTTTTTGTTTTCTGGTGTCGCCAACCAATCGTAGGTGAGAACCACGCCCAACGCCAAGTGTGCAAGCAGGTTCGCGCCATTGAGCGGCAGCAGTCCAAACAAGCTGCTCGAGAAAAATCCGATCACACCCAATGCCAGAAACAGCACTGAGGTTACCGAGGCCACACGATGCGCCAAGTCGGTGTTGGTCGAACCGTACAGCAATGCCAGACCCACCACAACGTAAACGATTTCGAGCGCGGTATTCAACCCAAAAATGTTGAACAGCATTCCGTTGCCGCGCACAAAGAACAATCCCAGAACGCCAACGACCAACACCACAGCTCCCGAGTAAAACGCGATGGACATTGCCTGATTTACCTTTGTCATCATAACCCCCTCCTTTTTGAATCACCGATTCAAGTTGCCTTTACGCTGTCTCGAATCTCAGTCGTGTACCGCCTCCCGAATCGCCGCCTCGAGTGTTTCATCGCACAAGAAATGGGCGCGACCGGATAAGTACAACTCGTTGACCACGTGCTTTCCAGCCAAACGTCCGAGCTTGGTGATCTCGATTTCGCTGTTCAAGCCTTCACCCTCGAGTTGAACGCGATCCGGTGAGCCTTCAACCTGCACGCACCTGAGAAAGCGTTTGCGTTTTCGTAAATCTCGCAATGGTGCTTCTGTTTCGATTACGGTTTTGTGTCGCATTTCCGGCCTCCTTCGCTGTTGCTTTGGCTTGAGAACGGTACGTCATTGGCATTACCAGATCGTTACCGGTATCGGTCCGAATTCGAGGTAACGCTGCGGTAATGGTGAAGGTCGATGCTCGATACCGACATCCCAGACTGGATCGACCAGGTGGGATTGGAAAGGGGTTGAAATCATGTCCGAGAAATTCGCCATCATCCTCGAGAGCGGCACGATGGACAAACTCATGGCCGCAAGCATCCTGACTGCCGGGGCCGCTGCGATGGGCAAAGATGTCACGGTGTTCTTGACCTTCGGTGGACTGAACGCCTTCAAGAAAGGAGCGGCACAAGCCATGCCAGTCATGCCGAATGAATTCAAAGGCATGGAAGCAACGATGGGTCAGATCATGCAGGCCAAAAAGGTTCCGCACTGGCTCGAGAATTTCAAGAGCGCCAAAGAAGTCGGCAACCTCAAGGTGCTCGCATGCAGCGCCACAATGGAAATGTTCGACATGAAACTTGCGGACCTCGAGCCGATTGTCGAGGAGGTAGTGGGTGTGGCGCATTTTATTCAGGAATCTGAAGGGGCACAAACGCTGTTCATCTGACCAGCTTGTTCTGAAAGGAGACGACCATGACCGCCGTCGCAAGTAATAGTGCAACCAGCCCATCGTTGACAAAAGAAATTGATGCTCGAGGCAGTTTTTGTCCCGGCCCGTTGATGGAATTGATTCGCAACATCAAAACCGCCAACGTCGGCGATACACTCGGGGTGCTTTCGAGCGACAAGGGTTCGATCACGGACATTCCGGCATGGGCGGCCAAAGCCAAACACGAACTTGTCGGCATTGACGATCTGGGCAACGAAGTCAAACGCATCATCGTTCGCAAAACGCACTGAACCAATCATGCGAATCGAATCACCCTGAAGACTCGAGACCACCATCGGATTTGTCAAACGATCTTCGTGGTCTCGGGACGGACAACCCGGAGACGGCCATGAACAACAAACCGCGCATCCTCGTGCTTGGTGGTGGAACGGGTGGAACCCTGGTCGCCAATTTGCTCGCCAAGAAATTGCGATCCGACGAGGCCGAAATCACCCTGCTCAGCGCCAGTTCGCGTCACCTCTATCAGCCGGGATGGTTGTACGTGCCATTCGGTTGGCAAGACCCGCGCAGCCTCTCGAGAAGCCTGAAAAGTTTGTTGAATAAGCGCGTCAAACTCGAGATGGGAACCGTTTCTCGGCTCGAGCTTGAACAGCATCGCGTCAGGCTTGAAGGCAGTCTGGAGGCGAGCACCCTCGAGTACGATTACCTGGTGATTGCCACCGGCTCTCGTGTCACGCCCGAGGACGTGCCGGGATTGTCCGAGGGCGGGCATCACTTTTACACCGAGGAGGCCGCCTGGAAACTGCACGCCGCACTCGAGGAATTTCGTGGTGGCCACATCGTCGTTGGAGTCGGTGGACTGCCGCACAAATGCCCGGTTGCACCGCTCGAGTTCGTGTTTTTACTAGAGGAATTTCTGACCCGCAAGGGCGTGCGCGAGCAAACCAAAATCACCTACACCTATCCGATCAATCGCGTTTTCAGCATCGAATCGGTGGCTGAAGTTGCCGCGCCGATTCTCGAGGAACGCGGCATTGAAGTCGAAACGTTTTTCAACCTCGAGCGTGTTGATCCAGATTTGAAACTTGCGGTGTCAATGGAAGGTTCCGAACTCGGGTATGACTTGTTGGTGATGATTCCGCCGCACCGGGGCGCGAAATTTCTCGAGGACTCGCCGATAGCGGACGCGCAGGGTTGGGTCGAAACCGACCGTGAGACGTTGCAGGTCAAGGATCATCCCAATATTTTCGCGCTCGGTGACACGACGAATTTGCCAATCTCGAAGGCTGGTTCAACCGCACATTTTGAAGCCCCAGTGATTGTAGAGCGGCTCGTTGCGCAAATTCGTGGCACTCAACCTGACCCAGAACGCGGCACGTATCACGGTAAGGTGATCTGCTTTCTCGAGAGTGGCTACGAAAAGGCCAGTATCCTCGCCTTCGATTACGAGAACCCACCGAAAGTACCCGCCCCGAGTTGGCTCTACCATTACGAGAAAATGGCCTTCAACAAGGCGTACTGGTATCTCGTGCCGACCGGCGTGGTCTGAGGTGCACGCCAACCCATCCGGTACGATGTCGGCATGACACGTTTCTTGCTGTCCTCGAGCGCGGTGAAACAGGTCGATGCTGTTGGTGTTGGCTGCTTTTTGTTTGAGCGTTTCGAGGATGGTTTGCATGTTCTGGTCAAGGTTGGTCATGGACTGAGTTTGCAAGTCCCATTCTGCGGCTGCACCCCGCGACAGACGCTGGAAGCACATTTGGCGTTGACGCTGGTAGGATATGCGGTGATTGAGGCACAAAGATCAGAGTTGAAGTTGAGTTTTTACAAGTTGTGTCGTGGACTGGCTTCTGGTCGGGTTGAAGCTCCAGTGATCGTGCTGGATGATGGCGTTCTTACCGCGTAATTCCAGATACCAAGACGAACCCCATTGGTTAGTGGGTGGCTACAGAATGTATTCATGCCTATCACACTCACGCCGACCTGCCCACACTGCCATAGCGAGAAACTTTTCAAATTCGGCTTCGCTTGTTGCTCATAACCAAGCACCTGACGGGCATTCGCGCCCCCGATGGTCGCCAACGTTACCGCTGCAAAGACTGCGGCAAACAACACCGCGAAAACCCACGAACAAACGCCTACAGCCAAGAAGAACGAGATATCATCATCAAAGCCAGCCAGGAATGCTCGAGCCTACGGGGTTTGCAACGCACCTTCGGCGTTGACCGACACACGATCAGTGATTGGATCAAAAAAAGCAGATGAACTCCCAAACCTGAACAGCACGCTCAGACCACCAAAGCCTGAAGATCGAGTACTCGAACTTGATGAACTTTGGTCGTTTTTGCATGACAAGAGAAACCAGTGTTGGATCTGGATTGCGCTGTGCGTGGTCACAAGACAGGTTATGGCCATCGTTGCCGGAGATCGAAGCACGCAGACGTGTCGTGCTTTATGGCGAGAAATTCCGTGGAGGTACAGGCGAGCGAAATGCCACTCGGATTTCTGGGAGGCGTACTCAAGCGTGATTCCGAGCGATCAGCATGAAGCCGTTGGCAAGGAATCTGGGTTGACGAACCATGTGGAGCGGTGGAACAACACGCTCAGGCAACGGTTCGGTCAGTTTGTTCGCGAGACGTTGAGTTTCTCGAAGTGCTGGGAATTGCATGTGGCTCGGTTGATGTTGTTCGTTCATCGGTACAACTTGGAAATTGCTCAGAACATCCTAAATTAACCCACTACCCCCCATTGGAGGGATCGCTCGATGCTTTGAATATCCTTCCGATTTCCAAAACGACCACTTCCATGGCGGCGCAGTTTCTCGAAACTGAATCAAGAAGTTGTTTCATCCAGAAGATTTAACGAATGCTGCCAACCGTAATGCCTTCGATGAAGGCCCGTTGAAAAAACAAAAACACCAGGATCACTGGGAGGACCACCAGTGTCGATGCGGCCATCAAAAGGTTCCACTGCACATCGTGCAATGACCGAAATGATTGCAGGCCAATCGAGAGCGGGTACAGGTCATCGTTTTGCAGGTAGATCAGCGGCCCAAGGAAATTGTTCCAGGCGGCAATTGAAGAAAACAGGGCAACCACCGCGATGGCGGGCCTCGAGAGTGGCAGGATCAAACGCCAGAAGATCTGCCATTCGCTGGCACCATCGACCCGGGCCGCCTCTGAAATCTCGAGCGGGATTTGCGACATGAACTGGCGCAGCAAAAAGATGTAAAACGAATTGCCAAAAAAAGTGGGCACAATCAACGGCAAGAACGTGTTGATCCAATGCAGTTTGGCAAAGACAATGAACAAAGGCAGCAACGTCGCTGGGAACGGAATGAATATGGTCGCCACAACAACGCTGAACACCAGGTCCCGACCAATCCAATTGATTCTCGAGAACCCGTAGGCGATGAGTGTGTTTGATAAAACCGCCCCGAGGGTGCTGAAAAACGTGATGACCACGGTATTCCACAGGTATTTCCAGAACGGGATTTGGTTGAGGGCATCCAGGAAGTTTTGCCAGCGCCAAAGCGTGGGCAGGAGTGTTGGTGGGAAGGTGCTCAGTTCGAGTGTTTCTTTGAAGGCCGTGATCACCATCCAGTATAAGGGGGACAAAAAGAACACGGCACCGACGATCAGCACAATCCTCGCGACAACCTGGCTTTGAAAAATCCGCCACGTTCGGTCTGAAGAGTAGGGTTTGCGTGCTGCGGTCTTTGAAGTGCTGGCGGCGGTGTCCCTCATGCGCTGACCTCATAGTTGACCCAACGTTTTGACCACCAAAACAGCACGCCAGCAAGGCTGATACTGATCAAGAACAGCAGCCAGGATTGCGCAGCGGCATAGCCCATTTGGTTGTAACGAAACGCGTTGTTGTAGAGGTAGAAAACGTAAAACAGCGTCGAGTCCGCCGGTCCACCATTGGTGGTGATGTACGCCTGCTCGAAAACCTGCAAGCCAAACCCCAAGCCAACAATCAAATCGTAGAGGATCACCGGTGTGATCAGTGGCAGGGTAATGTTCCAGAATTTGTGCCAGGCACTGGCACCGTCGATCTCGGCGGCATCGTAAAGGGTTTGCGGGATGCCGCGCATGCTTGCCAAAAAAATCAGGGCGTACTGTCCAGCGCCGAGCTGAGCCAGAATCACAATGGCCAGCTTTGAATAGGCCGGGTCGCCGAACCAATTGATGTTGGCTACACCAAACAAACCGAGCGCCAAGTTCACCAGCCCGTAGCGTGGGTTCAAGAGCCAGACAAACACGAGTGAAACGGCGAAGGTCGGCAGCACACTCGGCAGGTAAAAGGCTGCCCGGTAAAGGGGAATCTCGCGTAGCTTTTGATTCATGGCCAAGGCCAAGGTGATGGCAACACCCAAACCGATGGGCACGGCCAAGACGGTGTAGTAGATGGTGTTATAGAGCGATTTCCAGAACAGGTTGTCGCGCATCATGTAGCGGTAGTTCTCGAGTCCGACCCAGTTGGTTTCGATGCTTGCGCCGAAACCTTTGATCTCGGTGAAACTCAAGTAGGCCGAGTAGAGGATGGGGTAGGCAAGGAAGGCCAAAAACCCAATGATCCACGGACTGATGAACAGCAAACCCGTGATCAACTTTTGGCGTTCGCGCCGACTGAGGGCGAGTCTGGCTGGGCTAAAGCTCCCTGTCATGTCATCCTTTGGCTTCCTGAGCTTCCTCGGCAAAGATCAGTCCGAGGAAGCCCGTGGGTCAGTGGTGGGCTCAAGACCAGGAGGCGTGACCTCGAGCCCGAAGAGATTCTCGTTGTTCATGACAAGCATTCCTGATCTCGTCCCAATCTGTATCCCATTTCATGGTTGCTTTGGGTTGCTCGAGTTTCATTGGATCAAGAACTGCTGTCATCCGGCTACTGGGCATTCAGCTACTGGGACTCGCCTGGAACTGGAAAAAGATTCACTTGCAATACTTGGCGAGTTGCTCGTTAACCCTGGCATCCACTTCCTGAAGTGCCTCTTGGGGCGTGGAGGCGTTCAAGGTCACCTTGTCCATGGCGCTGCTCAGTTGATCCCAGAACAGGCCACCGACGGGCAGTGCGGGCCTCGAGCTGGCAAATGGCAACATGTTCTTGAAGAACTTGTGGCGCTCGGTGTAGAGGCTTTCCTCGTTGACCAGGGCTTTGAGGGTGGGCAAGTGCTGGGTACTCTTGGTGTAGAGGCGTTGACCTGCTGGGCCGGTCATGTATTTCATCAGCTTGTAGGCATTGTCGGGATTCTTCGCGCCTTTGGGCATGGTCATGCTCCAACCTCCGGCCCAGGTGCTCTTCTTGCCGGTTGGGCTGGGAATGTAGGTGATCCCGTAGTTCATCTTCGGCGCGTATTCTTTGATCAATCCGATCATCCAATCACCGGTCACGACAATCGCCTGCCGACCAGTGATGAATGGGTCTTGCGAGGGTGGTGCACCATCGACGTAATAGGTGCTTTTGAAGGCGGCTGCCTTTTTGGGGTCGAGCGCTTTGGCAATGTTATACATGTACTGGTATCCCGCCATGACACCCTTGTTCAATGGCGTGACCTTGCAGGTTTTGGCATCGTAGAAGCTGCCACTGTTGGCAAAGCCCCAGGTGTAATGCCAACCTTGGTTCACCCATGGCAAGAAGCCAAGCTGCGTGTAGGCACCACTGGCGTCCGTCTTGTTGAGCTTGTTGGCCAGTTCCGTGACTGCCGCCGTGCGTGGTACGCCCTTGGCCGGATCGAGAATGGCATCCGAGAGACCTGCGGCTTTGAACATGTCTTTGTTGTAGTACAAGGCACGGGTGTCGGTGTCAAAAGGCAGGGCGTAGGTGGCACCTTTGAACTGTGTTTCTGCCCAGGCGAACGGCAGGTAATCGTTTTTGAGGTTGGGTTTGTCGGCTTTGATGAAGCTGTCGATGGCCTCGAGCAAGCCGCTCGAGGCCCGTTCGGCCACGATGAAGCGGTCCAGCATGTAAACGTCCGGGCCGGTCCCACCAGCGACGGCAGTCATGAGCTTGGTGTTGTCGGTGACTTGCGGGCCAGTGACCTGCACGAATTTAACTTTGATGCCGGACTCTTTGGTGAAACCATCGGTGATTTCCTTGAGGCCCCCGACGGCAACCGGATCACTGAACTGCGTCCAGAAGGTGACCTCGTTGCTTTGGGCACTGGTCAGACGGACGGTGGTTAAGATGGCCACTGCACCCAGCGCGGTCAATACTGCGACTTTTTGCAAACGCTTCATGGTGTCTCTCCTTCGAAGGTCGGGCTCCGGCTTGAGCCCTGAGATTGGAACGGCTCGGGTCAGGTCTGGTTGGTGACTCACCTCCTTCGCTTGCGGGTGCGCAATGGCGGGTATCGATCCGACGGTGTGCCTTTGGAACCGTTGGTGCTTCCAGCGGTTAACGCGACGTATTGACGTGGCTCAAGATCACATTGGTTGGTGCGATGGCCTCAAAGAATGGGAGGCTGGCCGCACCCAGGCAGGCGGCATCCCAGACAATCTGTGAGCGTTCGATTCGGCAGAGTCTTGCAACACCTCGAATCAGGCGTTCGGGCAGGTTGTTGCGGATGCGACCGAGCAGGTCTTCGAGCAGTGGTTCTGGGAGTCGTCCACCAAAGATGATGGCTTCAGGGTCGAGGATGTCTTCGAAAATCAGCACCGTTGGGACGAGGAAGTGGGCGGTTTCCTCGAGCCACTTCAGCACCATTGGGTGCTGTTGCCCAAACAGGCATTCCAGGTCCTGAGGGCCTTTGATGAGGATGCCTTCCTCGGCGAGGTGACGGTAGAGGATGGAGAGGTTCACGGCATTCGTCGCTGGAGCCTCGAGCAGGTCGCTGCCGCTGGCCAGGTTGATCAGCTTTTGAACGACGCTGCCGAGTTCGCCACCGTGTCCCATCGAGCCCCGGTAGGGGTGTCCATCGAGGATCAGGCCACCACCGATGCCCATGCCGAGATAAACGTACACAAAATCTCGATATGAACGACCCGCACCGTACCAACGCTCGCCGATGGCGGCGGCATTGGCATCTTTTTCGATGAAAACGGTACAGCCAGTTGGTTGACCGAGCGCTTCAACGAGTGAGATGCCGTGCCAGCCGGGAAAGTCTGGTGGAGCCAGCAGTTTGCCACTTGAATCTTCAATCGGGCCGGGGGTGGCAATGCCGATCCCCCAAAGGTTTTTGCTTTCCAGCTTGGCGTTTTTGGTCAGTTGCCTGATCATTTCCAGCATCAGTGGGATGGCTTCTTGTGGGGTGGGGTAGGCCAATTCGTGGTGCAGGCGCTGTACCACTTGACCGGCGAGGTTCACCAAAACCCCGGTGATGTGGTCACGGTTCAGGTCGAGTCCAACCGTGTAGGCCCCATCGGGTTTGAGCCTGAGCTCACGGGCCGGTTGTCCACGTTGGCCCAGCCGTTTTCCGCTGCTTTCGATCATGCCGCGTTCGGAGAGTTCGTCAACGATGTTGGAAATGGTCTGAACGGTCAAGCCGCTGAGCCGGGCAATCTCCGCTCTAGACACGGGTTCAAAATGCCGGATGGTCTCGAGTACCACCCGTTCATTGTGGAGTCGTGCGAATTCAATGTTAGTCCCGTTGAGCATTTGGATGCCTCTCAAGCTGAGCGTTAAGACCCACGCGGATCGTACCGATCTGCCGTCTTTACAAGCCGTTGGTTGTTCGTTAGAGTTATTTAACTCAAAACGATTTAATAAGTCAAGGGGTCGGTCCACTGGAGGTTTTATGGAAAATCACCGCAGTCTCGAACACACCATCCAACGCCTCGAGCACCGCCTTCAAGAGCTCGCATCTTGGAGAGATCTGGCGAGCCTGAACCTCACCGAAGGCCAATTTCAGTCTGCAAACTCGGCAGATCGTGTGCCGATCAAACTCGGCGATCCTTGGCCTAGCCGCAGCTTTCCCGTCACTGTGCAATTTCAAGTCAAGGTTCCCAAAGCCTGGGCACGCCAACCGGTGCTGGTTCGGTTCTCCATTGGAGGCGAGGCAAAACTGCGTGCCAATGGGCGATTGATCGGCGGACTGAACCCCTATCACATCGAACATCAAGTCATCAAACAAGCGCGAGGGGAAGAGGCCATTCACTTCGAACTCGAAGCCGTGCCCAAAGGCCTGTTTGGCACACCCAACTTGGACCCTCACATTGACGTGGCCCAATTGGTCCTGCCGGACCTCGAACTGAGGGGCTTTCACGAAGACCTGGCCGCCGCGCACGACGCTGCCCGACACCTCTTGAACTCGGGGCGCGCAGAGATCGCCAGCCTGATCACCGAGGCCATCGAAGCGGCGATGTCACAGCTTGAATTGCCGCGTAGCCCAACGGCAAATTACCTTGCCCGCAGCAACCTGGAGGCCAACACGGCCCGAATGGCCGCCTCGATCTGGGATGAATGGACGTTTGAATCAAGCCCAATCGAACTTCCCGCCGCCGTGCGAGGTCAATTGCCAGACAGACGCCGAGTATTCAAAAGCGCGCTTGATCGCATCAAGGTGCGTTACCCACCCGAAGGTCAACTCTTTGTTTCCGGACATGCCCACATCGACTTGGCATGGCTGTGGCCCTTTGCAGAAACACAACGCAAAATCCAGCGAACCTTTGGCACGGTGTTGTCCCTCATGGACCGTTACCCCAACTTCCATTTCAACCAATCCAGTGCCCAAGCCTATGCCTTTGTCGAACAAGACGATCCAGAACTGTTCAAACGCATCCAGGCCAGGGTCAAAGAAGGCCGCTGGGACCTCGTCGGCGGGATGTGGGTCGAGCCAGACGGGAACCTGCTCTCGGGCGAATCTTGGGCACGCCAACTGCTCTACGGTCAACGCTACTTTCGCTCGAGGTTTGGCAAGACGGTGCAGGTGTGCTGGTTGCCAGACACCTTCGGATACACCGCCAACTTGCCGCAGATTTTGCGCCAGGGAGGAATTGATTCGTTTTTCACGACCAAACTCAACTGGAACGAAACAAACAGATTTCCAAATGACCTCTACCATTGGGAAGGCATCGATGGATCGCGCGTCATCGCCCACAGTTTTCTCAACCCCGGACAGGGATACAACGGCAACATCGTCGCCTCCGACCTGGGTGGCACCTGGAAAAACTTCAAGGGCAAAACCCAATTTGAAACCTCGTTGTTCAGCTATGGCTGGGGCGACGGCGGCGGCGGTCCAACCCAAGAAATGCTGGAACGCTACGAACGCCTCAAAGACTTTCCCGGGCTGCCGCGACTCGAGACCGGACGCGTCGAAAGCCTCTACCAGCGCATGGCCAAACAGGTCGAGGCGGGCATGAAACTGCCCGTCTGGACCGGCGAACAGTACCTTGAACTTCACCGCGGCACCTACACCACACAGGCGAAAATCAAATGGTATCACCGTCGGCTCGAGCACGTTCTGGTCGAAGCAGAAGCCGCCAACACCCTGGCGTGGCGCATGCTCAAAACCGATTATCCTCAAACGGGCCTCGAGACGGCATGGACGACCCTGTTGCGTCACCAATTCCACGACGTGCTGCCCGGCTCGAGCGTGCATGAGGTGAATCGAACGGCACACCAGGACCTGGGCCAAAACCTCAATCAAGCCCAAACCCTCAGGGACACGGCGCTCCGGCTCCTGAGCGCCCAGGTCCAACCCGTTCAGGCCAACGCCACGGCAAACGTGGTGGTCTGGAACTTGACGTTTGAAGACCGACCCCTGCGCCTGAGGTTGCCTAGGCCGAAACCCGGCCCATTTGTGCTGGTGGCAGCGGATGGACAAACCGTGCCTTACCAAGACCATGACGAGGATATCGTGCTTGGCGGTTCAGACCACGTCGTGCCCGGCCTTGGTTACTTAGCCCTTGGTGTTGTGCCCGGAAAATCGCCACGACCACAAAGCAAGCTCACCGCCAGTGCCACCTCCCTTGAAAACGAGCACTTGCAGGTCAAGGTTGCAGCAGACGGCACCTTGCTTTCGGTCTTTGACAAGCAAGCCCAACGCGAGGTGCTGGCGGGACGCGGCAACCAAATTTGGGCTTACACCGACATCCCACGCGAATGGGAAGCCTGGGAAATCGATGCGTCTTACGAACGCGACGGATTAGAGTTGCTGGCCACGCGCAAACCAAAACTGACACAACAAGGGCCATTGGAGGCCAGCATCACGGTCGAACGCCAGGTTCAAGCGGCACGCATCACACAAAACTACCGTTTGCGTGCCGGATCAAAACGGCTTGAGATCGAAACGCGCATCCACTGGCAAGGAAGGCGCACCCTGCTGCGTGCGCGGTTTCCATTCAACCTCCGATCGCATGAAGCATGGTTCGAAACGGCCTTCGGCGCCATTGCTCGCCCCACGCACCGCAACACGAGCTGGGACAGCGCAAGGTTCGAGGTCAACGCCCACCGTTGGGCAGACCTCAGCGAAGCTGGGTATGGCGTGAGCCTCTTAAACGACGGAAAGTACGGTCACAGCGCCCATGGCAACGAGTTGGGATTGACGCTTTTGCGTTCTCCTGTCTATCCCGATCCGTTGGCGGATGAGGGCGAACACCATTTCACCTACGCCATCTACCCGCACCAAGGGGACTGGCGTGGCCAGACCATCCTCGAATCGCAGGACCTCAACGCTCCGATGAACACTTGCGTGGTGACCGAAAAAAGTGGGGATTGGCCCACGTCTCGAGCGTTCATGCGGGTCGATCAAGCGGGCGTGCGACTTTCAGCCCTCAAAAAAGCCGAGGACAGCGACGAGATCTTGGTCCGGCTGTACGAAGCCATCGGAAAGCGCGGCACGGTTCACCTCGAAACGGAATTGGCGCACCAAACTGGCAAACGCGTCAATTTCCTCGAGGAAGGAGCGCAAAAACTCAAGCGCTCAAAGCTTGGTTTCGAGATCGGATTCACACCGTTTTCTGCCATTGGCCTCAAACTCAACTGAGGTCCAGAAAGGTCAAACGCATGGGAAAAGTACGCATCGGTGTGATTGGTTGCGGTAGCATGTCACGACACCACGGGAAGATCTTTCAAGCCCTCGTGCCAGACGCCCACATCGTGGCGCTCGCCGAACCAGATGCGGCAAACCTCGAGCAATACCTGCACAAAGTTTTCCCCGACGGCAAAAACCTGCCCCAGACCTACCCTGAACACAGCTCGATGCTCGAGAGGGTCAAACTTGATGGTGTCCTGATCGTCAGCCCGCACGCGTACCACTTCCAGCAGGCGATGGATGCGATCAACGCCGGTTGTCACGTCTTGCTCGAGAAACCCATGGTGATCAACACCAACGATGCCCTCACATTGATCGAGCACGCCAGAGCAAAAGACAAGGTCATCTCGGTGGCTTTTCCTGGCCCGTTCAGCCGGGAATTTCAGTTCATTCGCCAGTTAATCGCTGGTGGCGCTTTGGGTGAAATTTATTTGGTCGCAGGCGTGTGTGCTCAACCGTGGATCAAACCGCTCGGTGGTACATGGCGCACGGTGCCTGAACTCTCTGGCGGCGGAAACCTCTACGACAGCGGTGCGCACATGTTCAACGCCATGTTGTACCTCACGAACCTTTCGGCACTCGAGGTATTTGCCTTCGTTGACAACAAAGACCAACAGGTGGACATCGTCGCCAGCGTCTCGCTGCGCTTGAAAGGCGGTGCCCTGGGCAGCGCCACCGTCAGCGGCGATGCGACCGTCTTCGAGCAAGGCATTTACATTCACGGCACCAAAGGTTCGATTAAAACCAGCATTTATGGTGGCAGCCTCGAGTACTGGGACGGTGCCGAAAAGGTGAGATACCCCGTTGTACCCGCAACCAGTTCGTTGCAACAAAATTTTGTGGACTGCATCAAAGGCACGGCACAGACTCCCAGCTCAGCCATTTTGGGTTTGCGTCAGGCACGCTTGATGGATGCCATCTACGAATCAGCCCAGGTCAACCGACCGATCAAAGTTGCCGAAACCGACGGATAGTGCCTCGCGGGTAAAGATGAAGTTATAAAATAGAGCCATCTCGCTATTGGATTTGAGAGCCCAACCAATCACGTCCCACACACTGTTCATGCCGCCAAACGCACCGCCTTCCCAACCAAACACAACACCCCAGCCAACGAATCCAGTGGATCTCGAAGCCGATACCCTCGGAGTGCTTTGAAATCTTTGAGGTCTTTGATATCGTTCTTGCTCACAAGACAGCACCTTGCGGGCTGTTCGCGCTGTTCCACATCCACCCGAATCTTTGAAATCCACGAACTCACGTGTCGCACGTACCCGGACTCGTTCTTCTTCCTTGGTCTGACAATCTTGTCCCTCGGATACGCCTTATCTCCGTACACATTGCCTTTGTTGAATGCCACTGGAATCGGATTGCGTTCAAGCAAACTCGAGTCTGAAACGCTGGCCACCTCGGGCGGTGACAAACAAGCTACGTTTCGATTGACCGTCAGGATCTGAACTTTGAACGCGTGCTGGTGATGCTTTTTCGAGAAGCGACCATGCCCGTGAGGTGCGTCTTATGGTCAAGAAGAAAGGTTTTTGCGCATCCCAACCACCCGGTCTTGGAATTGGCACGATGAACGAATCCAGGCACACGATTGGTGGAATTTTCCAATCCGGGTCCGGGTCTGATGGCTCAAACCCGATCAGCTTCCAGACACGACGGGCTTCATCACGTCCCACGTGTGTTACACGATGAGGAATCGGCTGATGAACGCCCGCAACCCGAACTTCATGCCGGGTGGCGGGCAACAGGTTTACTTGCGTTCAAGTACCATCAGTCTCTTCTCGAGGTCCATGAGGCCCGTCTGGAGTTTCGCGTTCTCAGCCTCGAGTTTCCGGTTCAAGCCCTGAATCGCAGCCAACGCCACCCCTTGCGTATCGATGCTCGAGATGTGCTTGTCATCAGTGCCATTCAAGCCAAACGCGGCATGAAAATCTTGTGCCATCGGACCGATGTGGCGCACTTTGGCGGCATCAGTTTTGTAATTCCAGGCTTGAATCGGTAACGCCATGACTTTCTCGAGCACACTGAGCGCACTGACATTCGAGAAATTTGTTTTGGCGTTTTTATCAGAAGTCAGTTGCACGCCTTTGGCAAAGACATTGCCTTGGAAGTAGGCGGTGCCGTCGTTGTCAACACGGAATTTGGGTTGGTTGTCGTTTGGACCATAAGCAAAGATCAGTGGACCCGCTCCGGCTTGACTTAAGGACAACGAAACACTCGAGCCGTTGGTGCTTGCGGTCAATCGGTTGGCGCTGAGAGACCCATCGCGTCCAAGTGTCATCAGTGTTGCGCCGCCGCCCGGATTGGCGGTGTTGTCGTTGTGCGTGCCGCCCTTGTACCAGGCGAAGCCACCAACGTTCGTACCGTCTTCGCTGATGCGGTAGTACATCGTATTGTTCTGAATGCCAATCCCGTACAAGCTGCCGAAGAGGTTCAGATGCTGTCCGACCCTTGAGCCAAAACTGAGCTTGCCACCCGAAGACAAAGAACCTGTTAGTGAAATGTTGCCATTGCTGTTGTCTAAAAGAATGTTGTCTGTAAATGCAGGTGTGAAAAGATGAACTGAACCGTTGCCGTCCACTTGAAATTCGTTTTCGCCACCATTGTTCATATAGCCCTTAATCAGTGGACCATCGCCAGAGTTCCCAATTGCCAAGGCGGTATCGGATGTCCCTGTTTTGTCTTGCGAAATGACTGCCGCAACGCCGCCAGCCGTATTCTTCGCTTGCAAGGTGGCATTTGCCAATCCAAGACCAGTACCAACAATTGAAAATGGCACGATTACTTTTGGGGCAGCCTCGAGCGCATCTACAGAGGCTTTCAGGCTCGAGAAGTTGCCGTTCACATCGCTGGCCTTGATCGGTGTGCCCGCGCTGAAACTGTTTGGGATCGTGACCGCCAGCACGGAAAGGCTGGAGGCCACCACGATTGCACCGACGAAGAATCCCCTGATGTCTTTTGCGTTCATGTCATTACCCCTTTCGGAATTGCCGTTGAGTGTTGAGCGATGCTCAAGCCGTACCGTTCAGCCTTGAACTGGCTCGAGCCGGGTTTGCTTGCTGCCGATTCATTGCCAGAGTGACTCATTCCAGTTCGTTTGATCCCACACGCCCGGCCCAAGCGTGGTCGGTCCACCAACCGTCACATCCGTTGTGGCTGTGGCCGTGCCATCTGCGTTCTTTGCCGTCAACGTGAAGGTCTTGGTGGCGCTTACACCCAGTGTTTTGCTGCCCGCATCGAGCGGTGTGAGGGCACCGACACCCTGGTTGATCTCGAGGCTGGTTGCACCCGTGACGTTCCATTCGAGTTTGACGTTGCCCGCCGCGTTCAGGCTCGAGGGTGTGGCGGTGAAGGCCGTGATGACCGGTGGTTTGAGCGTGCCGCCGCCGGTCGCCGCTTTGATCATCAGCGTCAACGGCGCGTTCTTGCTGATCCCGGCACCGGTGCCGGTGATCGTGACGGACCTCGAGCCGAGCGTGGCCTTTGTCTGGGCGATCAATGTCAACATGCTGTTCTCGCCGGTTGCGTTGGCCGCCTCAAACGTGCCGGTCAGGTCGGAATCCAACCCGGCGATGGACAATGCCACCGCGTCGGTGAAGCCTCCGAGCCGTTCGATCTGAACGTTCACGGTGCCGCTCGCACCGGGTGCGAGTTCGAGGGTGGCGCTGGGAATGCTCAGGTTGAAACCCTTGGTGCTGGTCGTGGTGCCGCATCCCGCAATCAGGAACGGGATAAGTGGAGCGAGTAGGAAAAGCCGCCAATGTCGTTTCATACCAACCTCCTGTTGTGCCCTTGGAACTCCAAACTTGAATCCATCAGGATCAGTTGCTGGTTTCCTCGAGCGTCGCAAATTCGAGTCCGCACGTGGCGCAGTAGCACGCATACGGGCTGGTGATCGGCGTGGCACACAAAGGGCAATGCTCGAGCAGCCAGGTGCCGTCGTTGATGCAGTACCGTTCCCGGCTCGTGGCGGGCACCGCACGGGCGCAACGTGGACACAGGCGGTAGCGAACGCCCCGGTGATCCCAATCCTCAAACCCTTCCACCAGACCTCAACCCCCTTTCGCCATCAGGTTAGGAGGGGGTCGGTCAGATGGAACTCGGAAAATCAGGCGATAGTGCCGATGAAGGTGCCGATGGGCGTCTCGAGAAAATCGATCCACCGTTCGGGCAAGACTTCACCAATCTCGAGCAGGCGTTCTCGCGCCCGTCTGAAGGTTCGGGTGAGGCTCTTATGGTTGGCGCTGGCCCGCAACGCCCGCAGGGTCAGGCGCAGGCTCTCGAGGTCGTAAGGGTCCGCCTCGCACAGCAGGCGACCGGCACGGGCGGCCTCGATGGGATCGGTCTGGAGTAGGGTTTCAGACCGAAGTCGCAGCGCGAGGTGCAACGTCTCACGCACGACATCACCATGAGTGCCCTCGAGATACGGGCCGCGCCACAAACGTGTGTCGCCCGTTTCGAGAAAGTCTTCGGCGTCCGATCTGACCTGCCCGAGCGCGTAACCGCCATCGCTGGTCAGGATCGTGTTCGCCCCCAAAAGTTCGCGCAATTGGTAGACGACATCCGAGAGCGCGGCGTTCGCCTGGGCCTCATCGGTGTTTGGATAGAGGGCATCCAACAGGTCCAGCCTCGAGATTTCGCGTCGGCCCGCGATCCGTGATTCGAGCAGCAGGGTCAGGAGTTCTTTGCGTTTACTGCCACGCAGGGTTTCGGATTTTCCAGCCGCCAGCACCTGCATCGGGCCGAGCACGTCGAGTCGAAGCAAATTCTCGGGCTTGGGATGATCGCTTACAGCCGAGGGCGCAAGCTGCGGGAAGGAGCGGCGGGCGATGTTGACCCCATTCATCAGACCGTGCGCCTCGAACCAGGCCAGGTGTTTGCGGGCAAGGACCAAGTCGTTGCCCAGGCGGGCCACCTCGAGACCGATCAATCGGGTGGGGTAGGGATCGCCGGTCTGTTCGGCCCAGCGCAGGGCTTCGTGGGCGCTCTGAAGGGCCTCGTCATTGTGTCCAGACGCGCTGAGGGCGATGGCCCTGGCCTGGTGCGCGTTGCGTATCTGGTGGGGCTGGTCGTTGCCCATCACCAGCCGCAGGGCCTCGTCTGCGAACCCCAAAGCCCGCACCGGTTGCCGGTTGAGCACGCAGGCCATGACGAGCGACCTCAACGCCTTAAGCATCCTGTTTGGGTTTCCGGTGACCCTCGCCAGACTCAGGGCATCATTGGCGTGTTTGAAGGCCAGGGCGGGACCGTAAGGCACGTCCCAAGACCAATACAACTCCGCCAAGCTTCGCAGGCAATCGAGCAGAAAATCGGTGTCTTTGTGTTGGCGCAGAATCTCGAGGCTCTCACCGTAAAGCTGCTCGGCCCGTTCGTACTGCCCGGACCACTGCAACTGATCGGCGACGGCAAGGTTGGTTTCCGCCAACTTCATGACACTGCCCAACTCGATGCACAGTTGGGCGGCCTCCTCGAGTTCGGGCAGCGCCTCTTGATACCTGCCGATGTTTTGCAACAGCATGGCGTGCGCGTGCAGTCCCGCAATGATGTTCACCGAGCTGCCCGCCCGCCGAAAACCCAACAGGGCCTTGCAAACGAAATGCTCTGCCGTCGCGTCGTCGCCGCCGTACTGGGAAAACACCGCGCCTTGCAGGTAGTTGAAACTGGCCCGGTCGGCGTCGCTCAGATCGTCCCTGCCCAGGGTCTGCGCGAGCAGCGCCTCGACCTCTGTGCGCAATCCCAGCCCGAGCATGGACCAGGCAATGTTGTTCACCACCGTAGGATTGCCTTCCTTGAGGGCGGGGTTCTGCCGCACCAACTCGAGCACCTGTTCGTCGTCACAGAGTTTGCTGTGCAATTGCAGCAAGCGGGATAAACCCATCGGGCCTTGCTCCTCCTCGGGCAGTTGGGCCAAAGCCCACTCGAGCCGGTCCCGCTGGTTTTGCAAGGCGAAGATACCGCTTAGCAGGTCAATGGCTTCGGTGTCGTGCGCTTTGAGGGCCAGGGCCAACTCCCCCAGGCGAACGGCGGTGGTGAAGTCGATGTTCTTGAGGGCCCGGGCTGCATCAAGGGCCATCCGGTACTGTTCTTCTCCGCTCGCATGGTCCGCCGCCCTAGACAGAAGTCGCCCCTCAAGCGTTGGGTCGGCCATGTCCCTGGCCCTGGAAGCTGCCCGCCTGAGCAGTGCCAAGCTTTGGTCGTGACTGAGGGCCGCCGCCTCAATAAAGGTGGCGGCCTGAATTGGGTCGTGCTCGAGGGCCGTCAGCGCCCGACGCGCCAAGGCTCGCCTCCGTTCTGGGCGCATCGTGGCGAGCCGCACCTCCCTGAACAGCGGGTGGGCGAATTCTGTTCCAACGAGGATGCCTTGCTGCGCCAGCACCACCTGTGCGACCTCGAGTTCGGATTCCTGCAACCCCGCCACTGCCGCCAGCAGTGAAGGCGGGCTGTTCAGGGGTAGCAGGGCTTTGGCCTCGAGGGTCCGCCGAACCGATTCGTTACCGCTCACATTGAGCAATTGCTGTTCGATCAACGCCTCGACCGTGACCGGCATGACTTCACGCTCTGGAGAACGCCAACGCCAACGGTGAGCATCGTTCCACAAAAAGCCTTGACGGGCCAGGAAACGAAAAAACTCAAGCGTGAACAACGGATTCCCAGCGGCGTGATTGAAGATCCAGCCGAGCGCCTCGCTGGGCAATGCCGCGCCCGCTTCAGCCTCGAGCAGCGCATCCGAAGCCTCACGGTTCAACGGCTCGAGCCTGATCACCTCAAAACCATCTGGTGGCTGAGCACGGCTGGTGGCAATCAAGCCGACACCACGGGTTTGGGTGAGGGCAACGGCCAGTTGCCTCCAAGCCTCGAGCCGTTCCGGTCCAGCCTCATGCAGGTCCTCGACATGCACGATCAGCGGCGCACTCGCGGCCAGCAACGCAGCGAGGGTCTGAATCAGCACGTCCATCTCGAGTGGTTCGCCACGCCCCAACCGTTCCAGGGACCGTTCAAGCCAGACCGAGGTTTTCTTCGGACGAGGAAGCTGACGGACGATCCCCTCGAGCGGCTGCGTCGCGTGAACACTCAACGATTGACAGGGCGTGCCACGCAACAACGCCAGCGCGGTGTGCGTCTTGCCGATGCCGGACTCGCCCCAGACACCAAGCACAATCCCGGAACGCCGCAAGGTCAATCCCGTGAATCGCCTTGCGAGCCGCTGCAATTCGCCGTTCATGCGCACCTTTCAGACGGTGAGGGTCTGGTCCCAGATGACAGAAGTTCCTGACGCAATCAAAGATCAACCCCAAATGTTCATTCAAGACGGCAACAGGTCAGGAACCTCTGTGATAGATCACTTTAAAGTGTAGCGCAACTGAACAACTGTGGCGGCTGGGGTCATCAACGCTCGAGCCAAATCGCAGGGCGTTTGAAACCCATGCGCACACCGTATCGCCACGGGCAGCACGACACGGCTTACACATCACCCATCCATTGACCCAACCCGAGAATCAAACCAGCCTGTGACAGACAACCAAATGAACTTGAGCAAGTCACCCACAGTAAACGCATGAAACGCCAGTTGCGCGTCTACACTTGGACCCGCATCCTGAACGGACGCACGGTGCGCTGTGTGGTTGCCACGCACTCGAGAAACGACGCTACACACCTCAAGCTTTGCTTGCGTTGCAAGACGCAGGACTCGAGCGAATCACGGCCAGCCTCGAGATCGGCGAAACTATTCAACCCGGTCTTGGTGATGGCAGCATTCGAGCAGATGGGCGTGGTCTTGTACTTCGATGGTGAGCAGTACCGGGTGCTCGAGGCGGCATACGTTGATCCTGTGAGACACCGACTGGATGAAGCGAGTGTTTCTTAGTTTCCTTGCAATCGTTGCAGCGATCATCGTCTCGAGCACGCACGGCCAAACCAGCACACTCGAGACGTACCTTGTCTTGCATGGCGCGTTCGTGATCGAAGGGAAGCAACCGGACGGGGATTCCATCCGCTTCCGACCCGACCAGTCAGATTTGTTGCGCAAACTCAAACGGGCGAACCGGATCGAGCCGAGCAAAGACGGCACGGTGCAATTGCGACTCGAGGGAATTGACGCGCCAGAATTGCATGACGAGAATGTGGCGCAACCGTTCAGCAAGGAACCCAGGAACGCGCTGCTCTCCTGGTTCGGATTTTCGAGCACTCGCTCTGCAAGGGGATCAGCAGGCATTCTGGCGAATAAAATGACCAGTGATAGGGAGACGAATTTGAGCGATTTTAGTCAAAAGCACTGCCCTGTACGAATTCATACAAGCGCTAACGCAAGCAGTCATGATTTCAGCTTACTGGAATGACTCGGCGAGAACGGCATCGACCAGCACGACCACTGGAACTTCAACCCGACCAGAAACCAGTCCACGACGCAACTTGTAAAAACTCAACTTCAACTCTGATCTTTGTGCCTCAATCAGCGCAGGCCCTGCCAGCGTTTAAGGTATTTGTCTATAGAGCCCAAAGCGCGAACGACAGCATCGGTGCTGTTCAACGGACTGCCATCGGTTTTCACCACCCGAATTCCCAAGAGCATTTTGCCTGGGGTTTGCCCATGAAAATTGGTCAAGAAAAACCACTGAAAGGCAATGGTCAGGGCGAATGTCATCACCCCTTCAATTGCGTCTCTCGAGAACCTGAGAAATGGGTAGAACATTCCCGTGATCGCCCCCAGGAACAATCCATCGATCACAAGCGCGATAAACCTCGAGCCAATGCTGGCCGGTTGTGTTCTTGCGATGCTGTTCATCATGTCCTCCTTTGCGGAAATGATTTAATGGTTTGAGTACGTTTCTGGCAGCACGGTTTCGCGCATGATTTCGCCGAAGGTCTTGAACTGCTCGAAGGCAACCGAGTGTGCCGCGTTTTCTATCGGGAAGATTCGTTTCTTTGGGGCCTCGAGCGCGTTGAACCATTCGAGTACCAGATCGCGCCGTGCGGACAACTCACTCAGGCCATCCAGAATGTAGATCGGCACCTCGAGCCGTTTGACATCACGGCGAAAATCGATGCCTTGAAGTTGCGGGTACATCACCGTGAACGTGTCGATCAGGCCGCGCAGGACATCGAACTTTTCGATCAGGTTGTACTCGCTGGCTTGAATGCCGTAGAAGCCAACCCCGGAATTGTTGCCAAGATCCATGTACGCTTTCGAGGGCGTGTACGGTTTATAAAGCGATTCGTATTGCCCCATCACGAAGGCGTTCGCATATGGAATATCGGCATATGGCGGTTGACCAAAGCTGCGCATTTTGCTGGCCAGTTGATCGTTGTCGTTTCGCGCCGCAAGCTCGAGCACATCGTGATACAACCGCCGGTCGGTTTCGCGCTGGCTGACCATCTGACCACTGCCGATGATGGCGTGAAACAAATCCGGTTCACGCTGCACCGCGAGCACCCCCAAGGTGGTTCCCCATGATTCGCCGAGCACATAGATTTTTTGCTCGTTGAAACGCTGCCGCAAATACTTGGCGAGTTCAACCGTGTCATTGATCGCCTGCTCGAGTGTCAGGGTCGAGGCTGGATCGAAGGCCGCATACGATTTGCCAGTGCCACGCTGATCCCAATCAACGATCACAAAATCTCGAGCCAGGTCGTTCAGCATCACGCGGGAGAAGGCCAATCCGCTCTGGCCGGGTCCACCGTTGAGGAACAACAGCACCGGTTTGTCTGGACTGTACGCCCGAACCATGATCGTTTGATCGTGCCCACTGAGACGAACCGTGGTCAGTTCGGCGATGCTGCCAGGAATGGGCTTGCCGTTCTCGAGGATGGCGGGTGTGCTCGCTGGAAGGGCGATCCAAACGGCGAGCGCGACCACAACCGCAGTGGCGAGGGCGACAGGAAGCCAACGGATCGGAGCGAAATCTGTCTTGATCGCGTTGGCAATGACAACGCCCAAGTACGCCCCCACGACCATCGGCAGCAGGGCCACCAGTCCGTACAAGCCTCGTCCCAGAATGAACGCCAGCACGCCATAGACCTCGTTCAAGCGCAATGCGCCAACGGTCGGGCCGAGCAGTTGCGGTCGGCTGAACTCGAGCACGATGACGTGAACGACTGGCACGAGCAGTATCGCCCAAGCGGAACGCATTGAAAAACCGACGATCAGACTGACCGCCAGCAGAACCAACGCCTGCGATTGCGTGTTGGGTCCACGCGGCAAAGCAAAGTTGATCAACCACGCGGCGAGCGCGGCGACACCAACAGCCAAAAGGATGCCCATTCGACCCTCTTTCCAAATAGATGTTTCACTTGTTGAGGCTCGAGCCTGAGTTGCGGATTGTCTTGCGTCAATCGTTGCCATCTTGCACCCCCACTGCTTTATCGCTTCGTGCCCTGAAGGCTTCTTCGTGCGGATCTCGTTCCGATTACCGAGCGAACACGAATGCCTATCGATCCTGCGTGACGAAAAATCTTGATCGTTCTCGAGGTCAATATTGATGTTCTCAATTGATATTCTCATCCTGTTGCACTCGAGCGGGAAAAGTGTACAAAAGCATTGTTACCATCGAGTTACGGCATCAGTGCATTTGTGCCAATATGAGACCTCGCTTCTCGTAGTGCCTCTCGAGCATCACGAACAATCCGTACAGCAAGAAGACCGCAGAAATGCCCACCAATAAAATCGAATTCCAACTGGGTGGAACTGGATAACTGAGGTTGCCAACCAAACTCATTGGAAGAAAATCGATCAGGAAATGCGCGACCACCAGTGGCCACAGCAAACCTTTTCGCAGCACCAACGAGGCGAACATGAAACCGGTGGTCAGGGCAAAAACGATCTGCGTGGCGGTTTCGGCCAGATGCTGACCCGAGAGCAGGTTGAGGGAATGGCTCAACCCGAAGAGCATCGAACTAACGATGACCGCCGTCCAAGCCCCACGTGCTTTGAGGGCGTTCAGCATCAAGCCGCGAAAAATGACTTCTTCGGCGAAAGCAACCAACAAGGTCAGCATCAAAACCTCGAGAACCAGTGGCTGAATTGCGAACTCGAGCTTGGCGATTTGGCGAACAATTGCTGGAAAAAATGGAACGGTCGGCAGAAACGGAATGACATAATACCAGAGGTCGTTTCGCTTTTTTGGTGCTGCGAAGCCAACCGCGACCCACCAACCCAACATGCTCAACAGGATCGCCGCAAAGATGCTCAGACCGAGGTTTGCAGTGAGCATCATGGTCAGATTTGAAAGCATCATGAAGTGCGCCACGGTTCCTGAAAGCAGGTACGCCAGAACAACTGCGACCTCGAGCGCGATTACAAACCAGAATGGATAACGGTTGGCGAACGAAGAGTGCTTCATTGAAACCCCCGTTCTATCTGAAACTGTTGAGCATGCGAAGTATTGACTTTGCGGGTTCTCGAGCAGCCGTTATGAAACCTCGAGAACTGCTTGAAGATGCCGTGCTGACAATTTCACTGCGACTCACGTCAGCGATTTGCACGCCTGACGCTCGAGGATGGCCCGGTCAACCAAGCCAGCACCGGATCGTGACCGCGTTGCATGTCGCGTACCGTGGTTGGAATCAAGACATCTGGCTCGAGTCCCGGCGTTGGATCGAAACCCATGTTGGGCCGCAACCACAGGGTTTGTGAAACTTGAAATCGCAATTTGAAGTTTGGGGTCGTGAAGGCTTTGACGTTACCGAATGACGTTGGCGCGTTGCCGGTGGTTTCGCCAACCGTCAAGCCAAGTCGGTTGTCGTGGATGGTGCCAGCGATCCAGTTGGCGGAACTGAAGGTGAATGGCCCGGTGATCACAAACAATTCGCCATCGAAGACCAGTTCGGGAATCGGATGTGAAACCTGGAACACGCCGTCATTCTCGGGTCGGTGAAAGCCTCGCACGGTGTCGGCAGGCAGGTACTCGAGCAGGGCATCAATCACCCTCGAATCTCCACCGGAATTGTTGCGCAAATCTATCGCCACACGGTTCAGGTTCGCTTTTTTGATGGCCGTAAAAAATTGCAGTAACGCCCGTCGAAACTCGGGCGTGTCGTCGCAGGTGTCCAACCAGAACAAACCATACTGAGGCTCGAGCAACCATCCATACTTGCCGCGTTCGGTTGTGTTCAGGCGTTCACTCGAGAGCTTGACGCTGGTCGATACCGTCCGCCCATCGGCACTGCGCACCTCAATCATCACCGAGGCGTTTTCCAGCACTCCGATGGCCTCGAGCAGCGTAGCGTTCGGCAAGAGCAGTGCGCCGAGGGCTCGAATGTGACCATCGTTCTCAGCTGGGATCAACATGCGCAACCGCTCGAGGACTTCCGCCGGTTTCAGCGCTCCGATTCGAAGCACTTCATCACCAACCGCGAAGCCCGAGGTCGCACTCGCTTGCGTGACCACCAATCCATCGACGAGCCAGCGAAACTTCAATGGCAGATTGGTGTCAGTTCGTTCCGGAACGATCAACGTGTGAGCGTCATGCAAGGACGACAGCAACCGTGCCGTGAGTGAATACACTTCCGCCGGTGTAGACGACTCGCTGGTTGTAGTCTCGAGCGCCTGTGCCAGCAGGTCAAACGCCCGCCTGCTCGGACCACCATTCAAAGCTGGATGTGTTTGCCGCACGGTTTCGGTCACGAATCTCAAATCGGTCGCGGCGGCATTCGTTGGCGGCAATGGTGTCGGCGCACAAGCAACCACGAGACAAATCAGCGCGACTCGAGCCAAGGACAAAACGGTTTGCATTGCATCCTCCTTCGTGCTACTTGAAACCTCGTGGTGCACCTGCAATCACGATGTTACCCAAGCCTGTCGTGACCTCGAGTTCTGTGTGATCCGTTGCTGTTTCAAATCCCGCCAACGATTCGACCCGACCATCCGGCAAGACCTGACCATTGCATTGGACGTGATCGAGTGTTCGATCTGTCACCGGGTAGCGAACGATTTCACTCGAGGGTTTCAGTTTGCTGATCTTGAGGTCATGAAGTTTCAACTCGTAATCGATGGTTCGTTTTTGCCCTCAATGCTCGAACGTTCCTCGTCCTTGCTTTTGAGGTTGAATGCCAGAACCGTCATGACTGCTGCGACCGCGCCGATGGCGAGAAACGCCGCTTGATAACCGACTGCGCCACCACCTTGCGAGGCGGCAATCGCTCCGACAAGCGCACCTGAGATGAGTTGGCCGATGCTGGTGAAAACCGTCAGCAAACCCTGCGCAGCGGCACGGTCTGAAGCTGGAGCCTCATTCAGCAGGATGTAACGCAGTGGCGCTCCGAGCAATGCGGCCAGCCCAAAGCCGACGAATGCACCCGCAACGATGAACCAGGCGAGGCTCGCGGCGAGCAGCCAGTACACCCCCGTTCCCACCACCAAGCACAGCAGTCCAGCAATCACCACTGCCCTCGAGCCAACACGGTCAAGCATCCGACCGGCGAGCGGCGAGCCGATGGCCAGGGCCAACACGACCGGCAAGAGCATGAAGCTCGAGGATTGCGTGCTCATCCCGAGGGCCGCGACCGCCAACGCGGGCAAGAACACCATGCCCGCCTCGCCCAGCCCAGCGCCCGCTGCGAAGATCGTGGTCAGCACCACCTGCCGTGAACCCAGGAGCTTAGGGTGGATCACCGGATCTTCAGCCCTTCGTTCGAGGGTTGAAAACACCCAAACCAAGACTGCTGCCACAAGCAGCAACGGCCAGACCCGAACCGAGATCAGGCTCGAGAACAGGTTCTTGGAGTCGAGTTGGCTGACGGCCAAGGCCACACTTGCCAGCAGCGCACCGAGGCTGAGCACGCCCGGCCAGTCGAACGCTTTGGGCTCGAGTGAACGGACCGTTGGCAGCACACGCAGGCTGAGCACGATCACCAAGGCCGCGATGGGCAGGTTGATCAGGAACAACCAGTGCCACCCAAAGCCGATCAGCGCCGCCGCCAACAACGGTCCAATCAAAAACGCCATGCCGAAGACCGCGCCGATCAGTCCGAGTGCAGCGCCACGCTTTTCGGGCGGGAAGGTGTCGCCAATCACGGCACTCGCCACCGGAAAGATGCCACCCGCACCGAAGGCTTGGATCGCACGTCCGATCAGCAGCACAGCAAAATTGGGCGAGATCGCCACCAGCAACGAGCCGACGGCGAACAGGCTGACATCCAAAACGTAAATGGAACGCCGTCCGAATCGGTCTGAGAGCTTGGCCATCAATGGCGTGCCGATCAGGTTGAAGAGCACGTACATGGTGAACACCCAGGCACTTGCCCGCTCATCCACGCCAAAGGACTTCTGGATAGCGGGCAAGGCCGGACCGACAATGGCGATGTCGAGTGCGCCCATCAGCACACCGATGAACAACACCAGCATCACCGGGCTTGTAGACGACGTTGCAACTGAGGTATTTGGAATGGATCGCATGTTCGAACCTCCGGGTGATCGATCAGTCACCTCCAAACGCTTCAGAAGTGCCAACGGATCAAAAGTACAATCCGGGCATTACCGAGCAGTTACCGTGAGACCGTTTGGACACAGCGGGCGAAGATTCAATTTTGAATGGCATGACGAGAAGTGAAATGGAAAACACGCAACCTTGCGTTTCAAGGACCGCACGCGAGACCGGTTGTTTCTCGAGGTGTTGCCGCAACAGGTGCAATGGTCAAGCGGACAGACCAATCCTCATATCGAGCACCTTGCACCAATGCCGGAAACGCATGTGATGTGCCAATGCGCTAGACTCTCGTTAAAGAGAATTCTCGAGGATGGATCACGGGCGCGATGTTGACAGTGCTCCAATGACGCAGGATCTTTCGATCAGCGAACCGAGCGAATCATGAATGCCATCGAAACGCACAACCTCACCAAAATCTACGGTCACGGTCGCCAAAGTGTGACGGTGCTGGATCGACTGACGCTAACTGTTTCTGAAGGCATCGTCTTTGGTTGCCTCGGCCCGAACGGTGCTGGCAAAACCACCGCAATCCGAATGCTCTGCGGTGTGCTGCGACCCTCGAGTGGATCGGCGATGGTGGCCGGTGTGGGCCTCGAAAATCCTGATGCGGTCAAATCCAGAATCGGTTACGCCAACCAAGGCGCGAGTGTCTACGGCGACTTGAGTGTTGAGGAGAACCTGATCTTCAAAGCCCGACTGTACCTCGAGCCGAAACGGGTGCCGGGAGCAGTTGGGCGTGTGCTCGAGCGGTTGCATTTGACCCCGTTTCGTCAAACGCTGGCCGGTCGTTTGTCTGGCGGCTGGCGACAACGTTTGTGCATCGGAACGGCGATTGTTCACGAACCCAAACTGATTTTTCTGGACGAACCGACTGCTGGGCTCGATCCGCTTGGACGGCGCGAACTGTGGGATGCGATCTACACCCTCTGCGCTGAGGGTACGACGGTTTTCGTGACCACGCATTACATGGACGAGGCCGAACGCTGTCACCAACTGGTGATGATCTCTGGCGGGAAGTCATTGGCGACTGGACGGCCAGACGAGTTGCGATCTGCTGTGACGGGACGCTTCTACGAACTCGAAGCCGACGACCTCGGCAGGGCGCTGATCATGGCAAAGGCTTCTATCGAGGTGCGCGATGCCTGGATCACCGGTTCATTCCTGCGCATCTCTGCCGATCAAGCACTCGAGCCTGAAATGCTTGCACACCTGGGTCGAAATTCCAGGATGGTTCCACCAACGCTCGAGGATGTTTTTGTGGCGCTGGCCAGACAGACTCCCGAAAAGGCGGCGTAGACATGACGCTCGAGACGGCACACAACCACGGACCGACGTTCTGGCAGCGGGTCGGAGCGGTGGCCGAAAAAGAATTCATTCAAGTGCGCCGCGATCCGATCCTGCCGCGAATCATCGTGCTCTTGCCGATCATGCTGCTGGTGCTGTTCGGGTACGCGCTGAACAACTCGATCAAGAATATTCCGCTGGCGGTCTTTGATGCCTCGAATGACCGGATCAGCACTGCCCTCAAACGGACGTTCACGGCGGAGGAACGCTTCAAAATCGAACCCTTTGATTCGCTAGGTGCTGCACTCGATGCGGTGCGTGGTGGGCGTGTGCGGGCCGTGCTCGAGATTCCAGCCGGAGCGCTCGAGAATGCGCGACGCAACAAAGCCGTGCCGTACAAACTCTACGTCGATGGTTCCGACCCGAGTGTCGCCGCGCAAGTGCGGGCCGGAGCCGGAGCCGCCGGACAAGAACTCGCCACGCAACTGATCGCTGGACGGGCGCTCGCCACGCCGGGATTGACCGCGCCGCTCTCGCCGAAAGTTGAAACGCTGTACAACCCGGACAACCGCACCGCCGTTTACATGGTTCCCGGTTTGATCGGTTTGATCCTGACGCAAATCACGGTGCTCTTGACTGCCATCGCCATCGTTCGAGAACGCGAGGTCGGCACGATGGAAGCCCTGATCGCCACGCCGGTCAGACCGCTCGAGGTGGTGCTCGGCAAGATTGCGCCATACCTGCTGTTTGGCTTGATCGACGCGATTATTGTGCTGGTAGTTGGTGTTTGGGTCTTCGGCGTGCCATTGGTTGGCAGCCTGTGGTTGCTCGGGCTGGCCACGATTCTGTTCGTGCTCGGTTCGCTCGGGGTGGGGATTGTGATTTCAACCGCGACGAACACGCAGATTCAAGCGATGTTCGGCACGATAGCGTACCTGTTCCCGAGCATTTTTTTGTCCGGGTTGCTGTTCCCACTCGAGGGCATGAATGCGTTTTTCACCGCGATTTCGTATCTGATTCCGCTGCGGTACTTTTTGCGCGTCGCCCGAGGCGTGATGCTGCGAGGTGCGGGGCTCGAGAGTTTATGGCTCGAGCTTGTCGCATTGGCTGTATTTTCGATTGTGATGTTGGTACTGGCGAGTGTGCGGTTTCGCAAGACGTTGTGAATTGGTTGGTGCTACTGTGACATCACTTTTGAGCAATCGATATGCTCGAGGAAAACCTTGATCGCATAAACTCAGAGTTTTCGTTTGAGGGTTTTCAGATAGGCGATTCGTGCCTCAGCGTCAGCTCCAGAAGTAACAACTTCCTCAGCCGAAATCATTGAATCGGGTGGATAAACAGGTGCCTTCGAGTAATCTGGAATTATTGATTTCAAAAGCTCATGGGCAATCTGACGAATTGCAGCACGCTCTGAACCTCCCATCGGTTGCGTGGTTATTCCATCTGAAGAAATCCAACCGAGCGAGTTATTGCGCGATAATTCAGCGTAAGCTGAGTTGAGTGACGGATCAACGTGGGCACCACCATCTTGATCGGCCATTGATAAGACGAGTGCTTTGCGGCTCAACGTCGTTCCGTTGGCATCATTGATAACTGTGGCTTCCCACCAATTTTGAAAGTCCGTGGTTTGGATACGTCCGTTATAGGTTTCATCGAGTGGTGCGGCAAAAGAAGAACCACTCGAGGGACTTACAACCATCACTGTTAATCCACTATGAGTTTGCAGGTTGCCTGGGGTTTCTGGCACTGCTGAATCAACAAATTGGATGCTTTTTTGATTAAGTTGATCAAGTAGAGATTTTGAGTGCCTGGTTTCATGGACCAGAACTCTAATAGTGACCGCCAGCCGCTTGGCCTCCGCTTCAAAACCTTGATCAAACGAATCGGCTGATCTCTGCAAAAATTCAAGTTGCTCCTGAAGATGTTGAGACAATTCAGCCTGCGACTGGAGTTGTTTGCTTTGCTCTGGGGTGGTCATGCTCGAGTTTACAAGAAATGTCGTTTATCGCGTCGTCGTCGCTGCTGATGTTTGCGCAATCCTCGAGCGCTCAAACCTTCAAGCCATTCACTCCCTTTCTCGAGGCCACCGCCGGAGCCCGCCACGAGTCCAGCACCTTCATGCAATTCGCCCGTTCATAGGCGCTCGGATCGCTCAGGTGACGTTCGCTCATGCTGCCGATCATCTGCTCGACACTGGCGTACCCGTGATCCTCGAGCCAGCCCATCATTTCTGTGACGATTTCACCAATGCGCCCCGCGCCGTGTTGCAACAATTCCGAGGCGAGCATCGTCACTCGAGCCCCTGCCATCAGTGCTTTCAGCGCATCGAAGTGCGTGTGAACCCCGCCCGTGACGGCCAGATCCAACGGCACGCGCCCGAATAGAATCGCCGCCCAGCGCAGCCGCAATCGCAAATCACTCGAGTCGCTGAGTTGCAATTCGGGCACCACCTCGAGCGTTTCCAAGAAAATATCCGGCTGGTAAAACCGGTTGAAGATCACGAGCGCATCCGCGCCTTCGGTGGCGAGGCGCATCGCCAGGTTCGGGATCGAACTGTAAAACGGTGAGAGCTTGACGGCGAGCGGCAGGGCAATACTCGAGCGCACCTCGCGCACGATGCTCATCAGTCGGTCCTCGACTTCCGCGCCGCTCAGGTTGGGATCGCCAGGAATCGCGTAGACATTCAACTCGAGCCCGTCCGCGCCCGCCTGTTCGATCAAGCGGGCGTATTTGATCCAACCGCCACTCGAGATGCCGTTCAAGCTGGCGATGATCGGGATTTGCGTGGCGCGTTTCGCCTGTGAGACCAACTCGAGGTACGCTTCTGGCCCGATGTTGTAATGCGCCAAATCTGGAAAGTACGAGAGTGCCTCCGGGAAGGATTCCGTGCCGTGGTTGAGGTGAAAATCCAAGGCTTGCCCCTCGAGACTGATCTGTTCCTCGAACAGCGAGTACATCACGATG
>JANOWZ010000298.1:0-3988 GCA_031418155.1 Deinococcales bacterium | reverse complement strand
CCAGTGTACGCGGCGCGAACGGTTCCGTCCGCATGAACCACAACCGCCACGCCAGCCAGCGCGTAGCGTGAGGCCGGATGCGAGAACTTCGCGTAACTCGAGCCTTTGGTGTTCGCAGGCACGTGAATCTCAACCAGCATTTCACCGGCACCGACGGCGGTGGTGAACATGCCTTGGAAGAATTCGTCGGCACTCACGACCCTCGAGCCACTCGCGCTTTGAATCTTCAACTGTGCGTTCAATGCCAACATTGCCGCCGGGTAATCCGCTGCGGGATCGGCATGCGCCAACGCGCCACCAATTGTGCCTTTGTTGCGCACCATTGGATCACCGATCATTGCGGCCTGTTCGGGCAGGATGCTGCAATGCTGTTTGAGCACGCTCGAGAATTCGATGTCGCGGTGCGTGGTCATCGCACCAATGATGATCGTGTCACCTTCGAGACGAATGCCGTGAAGGTCCGCGATTTTGGAAACATCAATCAGGGCGCTCGGGGCGGCCAGACGGAGCTTCATGGTTGGGATCAATGAATGCCCACCTGCGAGCAGTTTTGCATCGGGATTTGCAGCAAGCAAAGACAATGCCTCGGTTACGCTGCCTGCTTTGTGATACGTGAATTCAGCGGTATACATCTCGAGAACCTCCTTGAGAACTTGGGTTGGTATGCTGCATGGGCGAGGCATGCCTCGCCCATGCGGTGGATTCAATCATCGGCGGCTTGTGGCAGGCTCGAGTTGATGGCTCGCCAGACCCGCTCTGGTGAGGCTGGCATGTCCATGTGCAGCACTCCGAATGGTTGCAGTGCGTCGATCACGGCGTTGGCGACGGCGGCGGTGCTGGCAATCGTGCCTGCTTCGCCGATGCCTTTGACACCGAGCGGGTTGTGTGGGCTTGGCGTGACGGTGTGTCCAATCTCGAGTTGAACCATGTTGTCGGCGCGTGGCATGGCGTACTCGAGGTAGTTGCCGGATTGCAGTTGGCCGCTTTCGTCGTAGACCGTGTTCTCGAGCAACGCTTGTCCCATGCCTTGGGCAACGCCGCCGTGAACTTGGCCTTCGGCAATCATTGGGTTGATGATCGGGCCGCAATCGTCCACGCAAACGTAACGGATCAGTTGCGTGTGACCGGTGTTCGCGTCCACTTCAACCACTGCGAGGTGCGTGCCGAATGGGTACACAAAATTCTTCGGATCGTAGAAGTGCGTGGCCTCCAATCCTGGCTCGAGGTCGGCTGGGTAATTGTGTGCCAGGTGCGCCATCAGTGAAACGTCGAAGAAGCTCTTGGATTTTTCTGGAGCGCCTTTGACGTGGTACGTACCGCCCTCGTGAACCATGTCCTCGGCGGCAGCCTCGAGCAGGTGCGCGGCAATCTTTTTGGATTTGTCGACAATCTTGCGGCAGGCGAGCGTGATCGCCGAAAGGCCGACCGGTGCACTCCTCGAGCCGTATGATCCCCATCCGTGCGGCAGGCGGGCGGTGTCACCGTGGACCAGCATCACGTCTTCCATCGGGATTTGCAATTCGTCGGCAACGACTTGCGCGAACGCGGTTTCGTGACCTTGACCATGCGAGTGCGAACCGGTCAGCACTTCAACCTTGCCGGTCGCGGCGACACGAACCAGCGCCGATTCCCACTGTCCAGCCTGAGCGCCCAATGATCCGACCAAGGCGCTTGGGGCGAGGCCGCAAGCCTCGAGGTAGGTGCAAACGCCGATGCCGATGTACTTGCCTTGCTTGCGCAATTCGGCTTGTTTGGCCCGCAGTTCTTTGTAGCCGAGCATCTCGAGCGCCTTGTCCATGGCGGGCTCGTAATTGCCGCTGTCGTACTGCAACGCGACCGGAGTCTGGTATGGGAATTCGTCGGGTTGAATGAAATTCTTGCGCCGGAATTCGACCGGATCAATCCCGAGTTCTTCGGCCATGCGGCTCATCATGCGTTCGATCAGGTAGGTCGCTTCTGGGCGACCCGCGCCACGGTACGCATCGACTCCGACGGTGTTCGTATACACACCGGTGACGTGCGCATGAATTGCTTTCCATTTGTACGTGCCGTTCAACAGCGTGCCGTACAGGTACGTTGGCACGGCTGGTGCGAAGGTCGTCAAGTACGCCCCGAGGTTGGCGAGCGTGCGCACACGCAGCGCGAGGACCTTGTGGTTCTCGTCCACGCACATTTCGGCAACGCTTTCGTGATCGCGTCCGTGCGCATCTGAGACGAACGCTTCGGAACGGCTGGCGGTCCATTTCACGGGTCGGTTCAATTTCTTGGCGGCGAACAGCACGATCACTTCTTCCGGGTATTGGAAGATTTTGCTGCCGAATCCACCGCCGACATCCGGCGAGACGATCCGCAATTTGTGCTCTGGAATGCCCATGATGAACGCACCGAGCATCACGCGATGGATGTGCGGATTCTGGCTGGTCGTGTGCAGCGTGTACTCATCGCTCGAGCGTTTGTACTCGGCCATGCTCGCACGGGTTTCAATCGCGTTTGGCACGAGGCGCTGGTTGCGCAAATTCAATTTCACGGTTTTGAAAGCGTGCTTGAACTGCTCGTCCACCGCGGCAGCATCACCGATTTCCCATTGGAACGTCACGTTGCCCGGCGCGATGTCATGGACTTGTGGTGCTCCAGGCTCGAGGGCGGTACTGCCCAAGGCAACGCTCGGCAGCACGTCCCAATCGACATCGACGAGTTGCGCGGCATCCTCGGCGATGGCTCGAGATTCGGCGATCACGACGGCAACGATATCGCCGACATGGTTCGCTTTCTCCGGTTGAATCGCATGATGGGCGCTCTGTTTAATATCTGGCAGCAACCATCCGGTCGGAATCGGATTGATGCCCGCCCCGACCAAATCTGCACCGGTCAGCACCGCCAGCACGCCCGGAAGTGCGAGCGCCGCGCTCGAGTCAATCTTCTTGATTTTCGCGTGCGCGTAAGGACTGCGAACCATTGCCGCATGCGTCATGTGCAACGCCTGCATGTCATCGGTGTAATTGCCGTTGCCGGTGATGAAACGTGGGTCTTCCACGCGCCGGATGGCTTTGCCAAAGAATTTATCGCTCATGGGTCAACTCCTTCGGAGAGGGAAAAATCAGGTGAAAGGTTAAAAGGTTAAAGGCGAAAGTAAGGACTCGAGCTTGGTTTGGGTTTTGCTTTTCCTTTTTCCCTTTCGGCTTTTACCTTGCCCTCAATCGTCAGCGGCTTGCGGCAATTCCTGCATCTTGTTCGCGGCGTACTGCACGGACTTGATGATGTTGTGATAGCCGGTGCAACGGCAAAAATTTCCCTCGAGTCCGTGACGAATCTCGGCCTCGCTCGGGTTCGGGTTGTGCTGCAACAGGTCGGCGGCGCTCATGATCATGCCTGGAGTGCAGTAGCCGCATTGCAGGCCGTGCATTTCCCAGAAGCCTTCCTGCAACGGGTGCAGGTTTCCGGCTTGCCCCATGCCTTCGATGGTCGTGATGGCACTGCCATCGACTTGCACCGCGAACATCGTGCAGGATTTCATGGCGACACCATCGACGTGAACGGTGCAGGCTCCGCATTGGCTGGTGTCGCACCCAACATGCGTGCCGGTCAGGTTGAGGGCTTCACGCAGGTGATGGACCAAAAGCGTCCGTGGTTCAACGTGTGAGGTGCGTTTCTCACCGTTGACGGTCAGGGTGATTGGAACGGTTGACATTCAAACAGCCTCCTTTGAGATTTAGGGAAAAGGTAAAAGGGTAAAGGCCAAAGTAAGGGCTTAGATTGCTCGAGATTCCTGGGTTTTCTCTTCTCCTTTCACCTTTGACCTTGCTTTTAAGCCTGCGATTCCGTTTCGAGTTTGGTGAAGAACGCATCGGCCTGTTGTTTTGCCGCGCCTTGAATCAAACGTCCACCCAAACTGGCGAGCATTCCGGCAAGTTTCGGTTCGCCGCTCCAATGCACGTTCGTTCCGTCCGGTGTCTCCTCGAGTTTCAGGCGACCGATTGCGCTGACAATC
>JANOWZ010000297.1:0-3000 GCA_031418155.1 Deinococcales bacterium | reverse complement strand
ATCAGTCGGGTGCGGAATTCGCGTCGTGACGGCCGTTCCCGGCACGCAGCGACTGAGGACGCTCGAGTCGAAGCCAGGATCATCAAGTGGCAAGGCGAGCAGGTACTTGAAATCAATTCTCGAGCGGACCGCGTCAGCCATGCGTTCGTCGGAGAGTTGTTCGGCAAATTGCAGGATGATGATCAGCGCGAGTCTGGCTGGATCTTCGGCGGGTTTGCCTTCGCTTGAGAATAAGGATTTGAAATCGGTGGTGGTGAAGAAATTGCCGAAGGTGTCGCGCAGGAGCATGTAACGGTTTCCTTTGGGGAAGGCGGCTTTGGCGATTCGCTCGGTATCTTTGGGAATTTGGTTGATTGGGTTGGCTTTCAGACTCATGGTTGACCTCCTTTGGGGTGAAGGTTTACGGTACTGCCGTTCTGCACGACGTGCATGAGTTTGCCAGCGGTATCAAAAGGTGGCCAGATCCAGTTTGTTTTACACCCTCCATGTCCGATTATGTGCTTTGAACGCGATTCCGAGAATTCGCCAACAGTGTCCACTGTGGCGTTTTCAAACGCCTCAGTTGGCCCGCACATCCAGACAGGCACTACTTGAGGCATATGCGAGATTTTGTCAGCTTGGACATGGCACGCAATTTTTACAAATGGGTTCAACGCGGGCAAGGCGTTACGCGAACCACCGATCGGGCCGCAAGTATGACGGGCCGTACCAGTTGAACACCGTGGTCAGAGTGGCTTTTGGGGATGCGCCGTGCTGCCACCCGATCCAGATCCCGAGAAGGCCAAGTCAGCCGCTATTTTTTACTCGGCATACCGGCAGCTGCTCGAAGACCCGTTTTATCAAGTTCTGCGAGGTTTGCACCTCGAGCGTCACGAATGCAAGAATACGCCACCCAAGCCTGCTCGCAGCGCGACCCGCAATCCGAAGAAGCGAATCGAGGAACCCTCCAGTGCAGCGCCACCTTGATTTCTACGTATTACCTCGTATCCTCCGAAATCCGTTGGCGCTGCACTGGAGACTCCTCCCGTTGGTCGGGTGATTTTGAGAAAACCACTCAAAATCACCGTGGTCTTGTACCAGGCCGGTTCAAGCAAGCAGCTTTTGAGAATTGCAAGCACCTCAATTTGAACATGCAGGCGGCTCGGGCGAGAACCTGAGCCGCACTTGCGCTGGCAATCCATTGAAGTTTCAGCGATCAAACCGGTAAATTTTCGCGTCGGCATTGCCGCGTCCAAAATACAAATCTGCGATGATCCTCGAGGCTGTGACACTGTACGTGATGCCGTTGCCACCAAAACCGAGCGCGAAGTAAGCGTTCGGAAACTCGGCGGTTTCGCCGATGTACGCCAAACCATCTTTGGTTTCGCCGAAGGTACCCGCCCAGGTGTAGGCCACCTCGAAGGGAATCTTGGGAAACAACTTCTTGAAGCGGCGCTCGAGCACACGTGCTTTACGGGCCACCAGCCCAGCCTGCCTGTGCGCGGTGGCGAATGGCACATCCTCACCGCCGATGATGGCCCGGTTGTCCTCGGTGGATCGCAGGTACAGGTATGGACTGGCGGTTTCCCAGATAAGGGCCTGATCTGGCCAGCCCTCAAAGGTCTCGAGCGGCTCGGTGACCAGCACGAAGGTCGAGAGCAACTTGCCAACGTTCTGTTTGAGGTACTGATGCGATTCAAACCCGGTGGCGAACACCACCCTTTTGGCATGGATTTGTGCACCTTCCGTGGTCTTGATGCCGATTCCATTTCCTTCGGGCCGAACCGATTTGACTTCGGTTCGGTCGTGAATTTTTGCACCCCGCCGACTGGAAGCCTGAAGCAATCGGTGCGTCAGGCGAAACGGGTCCACCTGAGCGTCGCCCTCAGAGACCGTTGCGGCTGGAGCGCGAATGCTCGAGATTTGCTCGAGGTCTGTTTGTTCGAGGTATTGAATTTCAAAACCATGTTTGCGCTGCGTTTCGTATTCCTCGCGCAGTGCTTTGACATCACGGCGGCTCGAGGCGTATTGCAGGCTTTTGCGTCGCGTGAAGCTGCAACCATCGCCGAGTTCGCGCACCAGCGTTTCGATCTCATTGATCGCCTCGAGACCGAGCCGATAGGCACGGACCGCATCGGCCTGTGGCATCATCGTGGCAAGTTCCGAGAGTGGCGTGTCGATCTCGTATTGAAGCAGTGCCGTGCTGGCCGAGGTGCTGCCGCTCGCCACGTCGCGCCGATCCAAGACCATCACGTCCACGCCCTCGCGGGTCAGCCGATCAGCCACCAACGCCCCAGTGATGCCCGCGCCGATCACGACCACCTCGCAGGTGGCATCATGGCGCAATGATGGGTAGGTGTTCAACAGACCGTTGTGAAGGGGCCAGAAAGCAGTCCCAGATCGCAAGTCCATGCCTTAACGCCCATTCCCAGGTGTTGGGCAGCAGGGCGTTTGCTCGCGGATGGGAATACACACACAATCTGCGCCCACGCTCTTCCCTTTCACAAGGGAGATCATTGGCTGGTTTGGGAACGATTTCATAGGTGGCAGGCTATGGGTGTCTCTTGTCGGCACGCTGAACCCAGGCTGAGTGCCGCCTGAACCCGTGCCGGTCAACTCAAGTCCAACTTGCATGCCACCTCGATCGCTGGACTCGTACCACACGCTTTCCTCTCGAGCCTGGCGGGATGGTCACATGGCTTCAACATTCGCCAGAGGTTCCGTTCAGGACTGACTCAGCGGCGGGTCAGCCAGGACAGAAATAATCGCACTCGAGCAAGAACCAGGGATTGATCTGGTTTTTTGGTTCTTCGCCACTTTTGGTACAAGCTTGAGCGGCAATTCAATCGTGCAGTACAACTTTTTAATCCTTGCGCCATGTTCAAAGTCGCACAGGATTTTGAAACACCTCCTTTACCCAAGGGATGCTGTCTTGAACACGCTCAAGTTCATTCGACCGGAAACCACCTGCACCAAAAGTAAATGAATTTCTCCATGCTTCTGAGCGCCCATTTCCCTGGC
>JANOWZ010000296.1:0-10903 GCA_031418155.1 Deinococcales bacterium | reverse complement strand
GTTGAACAGGTTCTGCTCGAGACGGCGCACGGCAACAACGGTGACGGTGTCGTGGGTCGGGTGGTCAATGCGGCGGCGGCGGTGCGGCGGGCCCTGGGCAACGTTCCCCCGGTGATCCGGCTGCGGGCCAACCCCATCGAGACGGGATTGCGGCAGAGAACCTTTCTGTATTCCAAAAGCACCCAGCCTGCTGCAAACGTGCTCTTTAGCGTCTTCGACCTGGACCTCGAGAATGACATCAACAGTGTCAGCGTGCGCGTCAGCAGTGACCGTGACAGCATGGTGGCTGGCTCGATTGACCACACCTTTCTGACCCCTGGAATCAGAACCCTGACCATCACCGCGACCGACAATGCAGGGCTCTCGAGTCAGGCGTTCCAGACCGTGAACGTGATCAACGCGCCACCCAGCATCACCAACATCACCGCCCCGACCGAGATTGGGCTGGCCGAGGGTTGGTCGCCAGTGACCCCGGTGGTCGCCACCGACCCGAACGAAACCAACGGCACGCTGGGGTGCGAGCGGGTGCGTTGGAGTGTCCAAGGCAGCGACCTGCTGCAAAACTCCAATGGTTGCGATAACTTCGTGGTCTTTTCCGAACAGGGCACCCGGACGGTCACGATCACCGCCACCGATCCCGAAGGCGCGGTCGCCACCAAGGTCTTGAGCGTCAATGTCGGGCCGCGTCCCGCCCAGATCAAACCCAGCGTGCGGGGCTTCGTGGTCCAAGACAGTGCGGCCAAAGTGCTGCAAGACCGGATCATCCTCGAGCGCAACCAGTGCTCACTGGTCGCCACCGCCGACCTGTACAATCCCGACAATGCTCCGGTCAGCCTCTCGTGGTCGCTCGACGATGGAACCACCCTCCGCTCGGATGCCCTGTACTACATCGGTGGGAGCCAACAGGCCCGGGTCGATTGCGGCGGGCTCGAGGGCAAGCGTTACTTCCTGCAATTGTTCCTGACCACGACCACGCTCTCACCGGCCAAGAAGCGCTTCACTTTCGACATGCCAGTGATCGTCCGATAGGTGGTGAACCCCATGAAGCAATTGTTGTTTTTGTTCGCGGTTCTGCTGTCGGCCTGTAACGGGGGGGGCAATGCCCCGCTCGCCACCCCCAGTGGTTTCAAGGCCACGGCTGGAGACAAATCGGTGCAATTGACGTGGAACGCCAACACGGAACCCGACCTCAAAGGCTATGTGGTTTCGGTCACGCTGGGAGATGGGGCGCTGGTCAGCAACAACCCGGTCAATGCGCCCACGACCCAACTGACCGTCAGCGCCCTGAGCAACGGCACGACCTACACCTTTCGCATCGCCGCCGAAAACGCGACGGGAAACCGTTCAGGATTCTCGAGTCCAATCACGGCCATGCCAGGCGTTCCCAGTGTCGCTCCAGCAAAACCGACTGGTTTGACAGCCTCAGCCCAGAACGGACAGGTCCTGCTGGCCTGGAACAAAAACCTCGAGCCTGACCTGAAAGGCTACACACTGCGGTATGGCAGCAGTGCGACCAGCCTCGATCAAAGCAAATCCTTGCCCACCAGCGCAGTCAGTACGGTCGTGGGACCACTGACCAACGGCACGCCTTTTTTCTTCGCGCTTGAGGCCGAGAACAACGCGGGACAAGCATCGCCCCGCACCGATGTGCTGGCGGCCACACCACAGGGAGCCTTGCTCGCGCCGACCATCAGCGGCTATTCGATCATTGGTTACGGCAATTCGACGCAAGTGCGCCAGGGGGCCGGTGGGATCGAAATTGTCTTGCAAGGAGAACGGCTCGAGGCGCTGAGCGGCGCAAAGTTGTTGGGGGCCTTCGACTTGAGCATCACGGACAAACAGGCCAACAGCGCCAAACTGTTTGCAATCGTGCCACACGGCATCGAAATTGGGCCGCGCACGCTCCTTGTCTCGAGCGGTGCGGGCGAGGTGGCGGTCAACGACGCGATTGAAATCAGCAAAATCACCGCCGCCAAAACCCCTGGCCTCAACCCGAGCGACACCAGCGGTCTGGGCACGCCCAACAAGCCTTACCTGACCCTCAGCAAAGCCCTCTCGGTGGCGGGCGCGAACGACACGGTACTTTTGGGGGCTGGAACCTACAGCGCGGGAGAAACCTGGCCGCAGGGCAGCATGTCACCGGTGGCCACAAACGTCCCGGCGGGCGTGACCATCGAGGGCCAAAGCAGCGACCGGGGGGCGGTCTTGCTCGAGGGAACGGGAGCCACAGGATTGGGAAACGCCCTCTCATTGGAGGGCAGTGGCACGATTCGCAACTTGACCTTACAAGGTTTTAACTCTGGGATTCGGCTCGAGGCGGGCTCGACCTCGACACGGTTGGGAGTGTTGCGAGTTGACAATGTTGCCGCCATCGACAACCGCTCTGGAATTCGGGTGTTCAACGCCGAACGCCTCGAGTTGAGCCAGAGCGTATTCGCCAACAACGCCAGCCAAGGACTGTTGACCCGAGGCGTGAGCCAAGTGCAACTTTCGCAAAGCCAATGGAGTGGCAACGGCGTAGGCATTGACTTGCGAAACGCGGGCAGTCAAACCTCGAGCGCAATCCTGGGCCAACTCAGCATCACCCTGAGCAGCACCGATGGCATTTTCGTGCAGGATGTCAGCCTTGATCTGTCCAACACCCGTTCGGCGCAAAACCAGGGCAACGGACTCTTTTTGGCTGGACGGCCAGGTTTCGTGGCGCTGCGGGCCGGAACCCTGCTCGAGCAAAACGGCTTTGGCTTCGACGATGGACGCAGCCCAGACCAAGGCTCGATCAATGCCACGCGCTACCTGCTGCCAGGTTCGGGCGTGACCATCGGCGCGGTGGTTGGACCGAAGCAATTGGGCACCTACTACCGCATCATCAACGCGGGGAATTCGATTTTGTTTCAGTGATGTTCAAAGGAGTCTGCCGATGAAAGCCAACTCGAGGACCTTCGCAACAACGGCGCTGCTTGGCCTGATCTTGCTCGCCGCCTGCCCAAGCCAGATCAATTCGCTCAAGATTGAGAGCTTCCTCGCCACCCCCAGCAACCTGCCCAGCGGTGGTGGCAACGTGACTTTGGCCTGGACTGTGACCGGCGCGAGCAACCTGTCCATCGAACCCAACATTGGCAGTGTCAGTGGCACGTCGCTGGTCGTCAATGTCAACAGCAACAGAACCTTCACCTTGAAAGCCAGCAACGCCGAGGGTTCCGTCACCGCCAGCGCATCGGTCACGGTCGTGGGTGGCGTGGACACGGGTGCACCGACCTTGCTGGGCCAAAACCCATTGCCAGGCGCAACCGGTGTGAGCAAAGACTCGAGCATCGTCTTGACCTTCAGTGAAGCGATGAACAAAACACAAACGCAATCCGCATATGCCTCGAGCAGCATGGGCATTCGCCCGAACGAAGTGGGCTTTGCATGGAACACCGATGCCACAGTGTTGACCATCAAACCCAACACGCCCCTGAATTACGCCAGCGGAACCGATCCCAACACCACCGCAGCCCTCGAGTACGCCTTTTCCCTGGCGAACGGTGCGAGCGACCTGGCAGGCAATCCTTTGGTCCCAGTCGCCGCCAGTTTCAAAACCTCGCGTCAACTCACTGTGAAGGTGGCAGGCGATCCAATCCAAGATGGCAGCGTGGACGGCACGACGGTCAACAATAACAGCACCGACATGACCATCACCACCAGCAGCCGAGGCTTTCTTGGCTTCAACCTCAACAGCTTACCATCCACCCTGCAAGCGACCAGCATCAATGCGGCGAAGCTGCGGGTCAACGCGCAATACCCGATGGTTTTCAGCACCGAACAAATCGAACTCGAGCATGTTGTCTACGGAACCACACTGACCGCCTCGGCCACGACTGGCACGGCATTGCGCAACCTTGGCAACTTGACCCAGGAACTCCCGGTCGAGAACGCCTGGAAGACGGTGGGTGTCTTGCCAGCAATTCAAGACGATTGGACCAACCACACCGCCAGAGGCAACCGCAGCCAGTACCGGTTGCGCTGTACCGGTTGTTCCGTGATCTTTTACACCGCCGAGGCCGCAGCCTCTGGAGGTGATGCACAATTCAAGGTGCCGGAATTGGTGCTCGAATACCTGCTGCCCTGAAGCCAACAATCCGAACCGACGCTCCGATCAAGGCTCGAGATTCAGGCTCAAAACTCGAGTCAAAGGAGGAAATCATGTTCAACCGAAACCTTACGGGGCCAGTGCACCGCCACCTTGATTTCTACGGATTACGTCGTATCCTCCGAAATCCGTTGGCGCTGCACTGGAGACTCCTCCCGTTGGTCGGGTGATTTTGAGAAAACCACTCTAAATCACCGTGGTCTTGCACTAGTGGATCGTCACACGGTATTTGTAGGCTCTCGAGTCTCGAGAACCCGCAACGATCACCGTATCCTGACCCATTTTTTTAGTGTGACGATCCACTAGAAGGTTAACACCTCTCGCCCCGCATCCCAGATGATCTCGAGCCTCAAGCCAAGATTGGACTTGATGGTGATGATGGGTTTCTCTCTCGCTTGGGTTCGTGCGGCGCAACGCAATTCGAGGAGTCCCTCTGCGCCGAAAGGGTAGCGTTCAACACCGTGCGCCTCGAGCAGGCGAACGTCCCAGATGAGGCGACGTTCGGGGACGTTCGGGCGCAGGCCGAAAAGGTATTCGAAGAGTATCGCCGTTGGCGTCAAACCCGTCCAACCAACAAAATTCGCTGCGGAGGTGCTGCCGGGTTCGAGGGTGTCGGGCGCATGGTTTTCCCAGAGCGTACCGGTCGCCTCGAAGACGCGGACCACGGCAGCGTGATGGTTGCGTGCGATCTCGTGCGCCAGGTCATGAAAGCCTGTCTTGGTCAGGCCGCGCAACAGCATGTAGTTCGTCGGCGACCAGACCGAGCCGCGCCAGTACTCGCCGCTTCGGCGGCATGGACGGTTGCGCCTCGCTCGGGGCAGTGCATCGGCTGACGGTGAGGCCCCCATAACTTGTGAGGGGCAACAAGACTTTGAGCGAGGGAATGTCCACCCAACAAGATTGTGCGTTCCGCGACGCGCCACTTTTGAAGTGCGAGTAGTATTGCCGCCCAGCCCACACGGGACGACACTCAAAATGAGTGCTTCAAGGAGCGTCTGATGCAAAAACGATTCGTGGTTTTCGGTACGGCATTGGCCTTGGGTGCGGTCGGTTTGTCACTCGCACAAAATCAGAAAGTCCAACTGGTTTACTGGCAGTACCAGTTCGACAGCAAGGTCAACCTGGTCAATGACGTGATCAAAGAATTCAATGCCGCCAACCCGGACATTGAAGTCAAACAAGAAAATTTTCCGTATGACAATTACATCGCCAAGGTCAAAAGTTCGCTCGGCGCGGGTCAAGGCCCGGATGTGGTGAATTTGTTCTACGGTTGGATTCCCGATTGGGTGGCCGGTGGCTACCTCGCGCCGTTGCCGGAACAATTTTCGGCCAAGGACCTCGAGGCCAGCGTTGGACCGTTGATGAAAGCCTCGAAGGTGGCCGGTCGGTATTACACCGTGCCGACGGCGGTGCGCACACTGGCGGTGTTTTACAACAAGGCACTGTTTCGTGCGGCGGGCGTGAGCAAATTGCCAAAAACCTGGGATCAACTCGAGGCCATCGCCAAGAAGATTCAGAAATCCGAAGGCGATAAGGTCAGCGTCGCTGGCATCGCGCTCGCGCCAACCGGTCAGGACCACCATTTGTTCCGCGAGGTGCTGACCCGACAGTGGGGCGGCAAACCGTACACGCCAGATTTCAAGAAAATCACCTACAACAGCCCCGAGGCGCTCGAGGCCTTCAAGTGGTACACGGGTCTGATCGAACGTGGGGCCGCCGCCAACGGCGAGGATTTGTTCCCAGGTAGCAACAACGCCTACCGTGATTCATTTATCGCCGGACGTGCAGGCATGATCATCGATGGCAGCTTTGCGATTGGTGGCATTCGCACGAACGCAAAATTTGAATGGGGCACCTTTGAATTGCCAACCAAAACCGTCGGTGGTTTGAAGGCCAATTTCGGTTCCTACTGGGTGCATGGCCTGACCAAGAACGCGACCGGTCCGAAGCTCGAGGCGGGCGTGAAGTGGTTAAAATTCTTGACCAGCGAGCCGGTGCAACGCCGTTGGCTTGAGAAGGTCGGTGAGATTCCGGCCAGCACGAACCTTGCCAAAGACACGACTTTGCGCCGCGATCCGGTGTACGGGCCATTCTTTGCCAGCTTGCCGTTCGCCAAAGCGACCTTCTTTGCCGATGAGGCCGGTCAGCGCAAAGCCATGTCGGACGCGATGAAAAGTGTCTGGTTGACCAAGACCGATCCTGCCGTGGCCCTGAAAGCCTCTGCCGATGCCGAGCAGAAAATCTTGACGGATTTCTTCAACAAGTAAGCTTCGGCGCGTGAGGTGAGGTCTCGAGTCGCATCGTGATTTGACCTCACATCTGGTTTTCCGAGTCTGATTTACCCGAGTCTGTTGCACCCAAGTCTGTCTGGCCCGAGCACCGTTGCACGCACCTCGATCATGTTTGTCTCGAGGATCTATTCATGGACATTCAATCCGCAAACACCACTGTCCTTCAGCCCAAAACCTTGACGCTCGCGCAGCGCCAAGCGATCTGGGCGTATGTCTTTTTGTTCGTTCCGCTCGCATTTTTCTTGGCGGTACGTCTGTACCCGGCCTTTGAGAGTTTGCGCCTGAGCTTCCTCGACTACCAATCGCCGCTGGCACCGAGCAAATTTGTTGGCTTCAAAAACTTTTCTGAAATGACCCAAGATGCGGTGCTTGGCAAGGCGCTTTTGAACACGCTCATGTACACCATGATCGGCGTGCCATCACAGGTGATCCTCGGCCTGGGCATCGCGCTTCTACTGCAATCCGTGACCAGGGCTCGAGGCCTGTTTCGCGCGATTTACTTCGCACCGTTCGTCACGCCCATCGTGGCCAGCGCCTGGGTTTGGCAATGGATGTTGAACCGAAATTTTGGCCCGGTCAATCAACTCCTCGAGCTTGTTGGCTTACCGGCGCAACCGTTTCTGGGTTCGCCCTCGCAGGCCTTGGCGAGCGCAGCCGCGTTGATCGTTTGGCAGCAGTTGGGCTTTCAGGTCGTGATTTTTCTGGCTGGTCTCGAGGCCATTCCGCGTGTGTATTTCGAGGTGGCCAGTTTGGATGGCGCAAACTCCTGGCAGCGTTTTCGGCACATTACCCTGCCATTGTTAAATCCGACGTTGGTCTTTTCGGTCGTGATCGGCACCAGTGGTTTCTTGCAACTCTTTGCGCAGGTGGCGAACCTCAGCCCAACTGATCAGGGTGGTCCTTTGGACAGCACCTTGACGGTGGCGCTCTACATTTACCGGGTCGCCTTTCAGAGTTCTAAAATGGGCTACGGCGCGGCAATCACGGTTTTGCTGTTCGCCATCATCTTGCTGATCACGTTGTTTCAATTGCGTGTTCTACGCAAGCGAGTCGAGTACTGATGGCCGTTTCGAGCCTGCCCGCCAGCGCCAACAAACCTCGATCTCAACTCGCCGGTCCGTGGTGGGCTTACGCGCTCTTGATCGTCGGCAGCGTCATCACGGCGTTTCCGTTCGTGTGGATGTTTCTGACGAGTTTCAAAACCTTCCAAGATGTCTTCCTGCCAGGATTCTGGCCGGTCCATCCGACGCTCGAGAATTACGGAACCGTGCTTTCTCAAACCGGTTTTCCGCGTTGGTTTTTCAATTCGATCCTGGTTGCCGCCGCCACCACGGTTTCTGTGCTCTTTTTCGATTCGCTGGTCGGCTACACGCTCGCCAAACTGAAATTTCCTGGCAAGGAAATCGTTTTCGTGTTGATCCTCTCGACCCTGATGGTCCCGACCGAGATGCTGGTGATTCCCTGGTATGTCAGTGCCGTCAAATTGCACCTGACCGATTCATATTTGGCAATCGCCATGCCTGGCCTGATCAGCGCCTTCGGTGTGTTCTTGATGCGTGGCTTTTTTGAAGGCATCCCGGATGAACTTTTTGATGCCGCCCGGATCGATGGTGTCAGCGAATTTGGTCTGTTCTGGCGCATCGGTTTGCCGTTGGTCAAACCGGCGCTGGCGGCGCTCGCCATCTTCAGTTTCCTCGGCAATTACAATGCCTATCTTTGGCCATTGATCATCATCGGCAGCCCAGAGATGCGCACCCTGCCGGTTGGTATCGCACTCTTTTCCGGTGAGGCCGGGGCCCAATGGCACCTGATCATGACCGCCTCGAGCCTGGCCGTGATCCCGGTGCTGGCGGTGTTTGCGTTCTTTCAAAAACAAATCATTGAGGGTGTCGTGCTGACCGGCATCAAGGGTTGAGCATCAAAGGCCGAACACCATCATCCCTGACCGCGCAGCAGGGCCAGCGCCTTGTCCTTGCCCGCGTCGGCGAACATTTTGAGCACTTTGAGTTTGAACTCCTTGGGGTCAGCATGTTGAATCAGCAGCCGTGCTTTGAGTTGATCGCGTTCAATTTCGGTCAAGTGCAGGGTCAAGATGCGCAAATCTTGGAAAACACGTTCGACTTGGGCCGTTCGTGACAGCGCTTGGTACTCGGCCTCCTCAAGCCGCCTGGCCTGCTCGGCCTCAGCCTGCTCGAGTTCGCGGGTCATGATCACAGCCGTGTTGGTTTTGATCAGCCCAACGAACAGCTCTGGCGTGCTGTCGTATTTGCCATCTTTGTTGCGAATCACGTCCATCAGGAAGGCCGGGACACTCTTCGGGGTGTACGGAGTCGCCAGAATCGCCTCAAAACGTTCCAAGCGTGCCTGTAGCTCTTCTGGCGGGTATGTTTGGCACAGGTCGTTGGCCACTTTGGCTTTGAGCCCGTGCTTGGTCAGGCGGCGGATCAGTTCAACCGGAACATTCGAGGGCGAGTCGCTGCTGCCAAATTCGTAGGTGATGGTTTGGACTTGGCCGCGCCCGAGGTAGACGACCTCGCGCAGGTAGCCGCGTTCAACCAATTCCTCGTGGGCGCCTTGCAGCGTGCGGCGAATCCGGTCGGGGGCTTGATCAACAATTTTGCATTCTTGCGCCCAGGCGACCAGCGATTGGCTGTAGGTTTTGAGCGGTTCGTTTCCGCCAAGTGTTACGGGCTCGTATCGTTTGCCATCCAGAAGCCGGTAGAGGGCTCGGGTCAAGGGGCGCTGCAATGACACCAGAAACTCGAGTTCCAAAGGCTTGAGGAACTTGGCCCGGATCGATTTGACAATCGGCTCCGAGAGTTTGATGCTCAGCTCGCTGCCGCCGCCGATTTCGTTGTGGTCTTCGCCGGTGTAGTTGTAGCCCTCGAAGTAATTGAAGGTCACGTTCGTCCAGCGTTTTTTGGTCTTGTCCATCCAGGCTTCACTGGCGGTGTAGGCCGCGAAGCGCAAGCGGGTCAGGGACTTCCCCAACGCAGTGTAGTAGTGCCCTGTGTCTTGCAATCCTGCGCGTTTCAAGAGGCGATAGGCGCTGGTAAGGACCTCGCCGTTCTCAGGAGCGCCAGATTCGATGTACAGGTCGATGATCGCGGTGGCAATATCACCATCGAGGCCGTGAGGGACGCCACCGTGGTCGCTCGCACCGACGCATTTGAGTCGGGCCACGCGCCCGTCGCGTTCGATCTCGGTGGTCCAGGTCGTGTAGTTATCAGGGATGCGCTCCTGGATGCTGATCAAACCCAGCCGTGCCAGGTTTGCCTCTTCGTAGGAACGAAGATCCAGAACCGCGTTGTCCTTGGGGGCCTCGTTAACTTCCATTGTCTTGGCTCAGACTATACCAAGTCATCGCGGTCAGATCGTTAGGTGTTATCCGCTCAACGCTCAAACAGGCGAAAGTTCGTCAGCAGCGTTGTGTGTTGATTTTAAATGTTTGTATTTGTTTTAAATACTTGTTGAATAACAACAACAAGGGAGGTCGGTTTTTTGCGTCTGAGACGGGATTTTATGATCAAATCCACCAAGTATTACGGGCTTTTCCACCAAGTATTACGGGCTTTTGAGAGTCATTTCCACCAAGTATTACGGGCTTTGGCTTGGGTTTCCCACCAAGTATTACGGGTGTGATCGGTTTTTTCCACCAAGTATTACGGGCTTTTGAGGGTCAATTCCGCCAAGTATTACGGGTGTTCTTTGATCAATTCCACCAAGTATTACGGGTCGATTTGAAAATATCCGCCAAGTATTACGGGTCTTTTTTATTCTTTTTTAGGGTTTCCGCCAAGTATTACGGGTGTGCATGGACTCGAAGCCCGTCTCGAGAAACCTCGTCCTGGATGGATTTTCCCTAAATCCGCCAAGTATTACGGGTTTGATATCAGATATGAATCCACCAAGTATTACGGGTCTCGAGCCAATCGGCCAATCCACCAAGTATTACGGGCTTTTAGCGGCATCTCAATCCACCAAGTATTACGGGCTTTGCTGGTATTTTGACCGCTTTTGGCTCAATTTTGCATTTGCCATACAAGATCATGTGGGTTCAGGCGTGTAAAGCACTAAGTGTTCCGTCCGGTTGAAGCCGAGTGTTGTTCTCGGCTGAAACCCGAGCGTCATGTGAAACATGCATCGTGTAACACACTTGAAACGTGCATCGTGTAACACACTTGAAACGTGCATCGTGTAACACACTTGAAACGCGCATCGTGTAACACACGTGATGCATGATGTGAGTAACGTCAATGTGCTCGTCCACGGGTTCGGAGCGTTTGAGCGCTGCAAGCCCGCAAGGTGCTGAAGTTGCAGCAAGAAGCGGTTTTGGCGAAAGTGCGCAGAATCAAGTGGACGAGGCACCAAGGAAACGCCTGCCGGTTCGTCCCTCACTTGTCAGCCCGCCAATGGCGAGCATATTCTTGGGCATGAATCCGATCTACTCGTTTTTGTCGCTCAAAGGTGGGGTCGGCAAAAC
>JANOWZ010000295.1:0-14375 GCA_031418155.1 Deinococcales bacterium | reverse complement strand
CAACAGGGGCATGTCCACCGGTTGGTTGGCCGGATTGGTCGGTTGGAACAGCACCAACAGCACCTTCAATCAATTCGGGGATTTCAGCCAGACGCGCCTGCTCAAACTCATGTGGATGGCCACGATGGAAAACTCGAGCCGCAAAACGGCCCAACTGCTGATCAATGCCAGCACAACCGGCGGACCACTGCGCACCGACGGCATCTTCTACTCTGCGAACGGCATCTTCGCGCTGGCCCGCTACTGCCAAGATGGAAATTGCACCACCAACTATGCCAGACCCACCGGCTACAGCGGCGGCAGCGCCTCGAGAACCCAGGGTCGTTGGATTCACAACGGCAGTGTGGTCTCTGCCGAACTTGGCTTCTTGATGACCGGCAACATGGATCGTGGCAATGAGGCGTTCGGATACAACGGCTTTGGACCCATCACCGACTTTGCACCGGTGACGAACATCACGGCGGCCAACAATCCCTCTGGCGCGGCCCTCACCGTCCTCTATGACGACCGACTTTCCGGTGTGCTTCAAATTGGCGGCGGCAAAGGGGTTGCCATCCGGCGCGCCGGTGTGTTCACACAGGGGAGCAAATGATCCCCCACACTTCAATCTCGGCGCGGCGTCGTCATGGCATATCCCTACTCGAGTTGTTGATGGTCATCGTTATTATAGGCATCTTCGCCATCATTGGCTTTGTGAACTTCACCAAATACCGTGAAATTCTCAACGTTCGGATGGCGCTCACACAAGTCACCAAAAACCTCGAGCAGGCCAAGACCTACTCCAGACGGTACAACAAGACATACCGGTTTCAGATCGCTTCGGACAACGTGAGTTTTGCCATTGAACCGTGGGACAGCGTGAACAGCATTGTTCTGACTGGAACCACCGCGCCACCATCCATTCAAGGAAAATTGCCAGAGAACGCGCTCTTTGACCCAAGCCGAACTGACAGCGGCATGTTCTACACCGCTCCATTCGGACAAAGGACATCAGGATCTTTGTGTTTTCCAATTGCGTTAAAACAATCCACTTCAAAACCCAGAGGAGCTTTTGCGGTCATTGGGGTGATGGGCAAAATCTACATACGATCAATAACCTATGACGTTACTTCCCCTTGCAGCTAAATCATAGAATTTGGTGAAATCATGAAAAAAATACCGAATACACGTACCAACGGGTTCACTTTAATCGAAATTCTTGTTGCACTGGTTTTGTTGGGGATACTTGGCGTGGTGGCCTCTGGGTTTCTTTTGCCCTTGAGAATCAACCGTGACAGTTCTCAGGAATCACAAGCCCTGACCTATGCACGTTCTTACGTCGAGGTGCTCAAATCGCGTTGGTTGGATCGAAACACCTTTGAAAACAAAAATACTTCCGGTGTTGCAATGATCCCAATTACCTATGGCGCTCCAGTTGTGGGTACAACCGGTACAGTAGACATTAAAATACCTTCTAATGAATGGAAAATTGAGACCAATTCGGCACTTTGGGCCCCTGGTGATAACCTGCGCACGGTGGAAGTTAAAATTACAACACCCAACAGCAAATCATACAAGGTAATCACAATGGTGACACGACCATGAATCAATCTCTGAGAAAACAAGTTGCATTTACACTGGTTGAACTCTTGGTTTCAATGGGGCTTCTTGGTACTTTTTTGATGGTGATCAACCAGTATTTCATCAGTTCAAACACCATCACCTCGAGTATTGCAGTGCAAACGACCAGCCAAGAGGAATTGCGTACCGCTGGCGCAATCATCAACGATACGGTGCAACGGGCCATCTATGTTTTCCCTCCCTGTGGCGCGTACACCAGTGCGCCGACAAGCGGGACCGGAATCGTGCCAGATCCGATCATTCCTGCCGCTTCGACCTGCGGTGCGGTGACTGGTGCGGCGATACAGGCGGTTCAGGTCACGTGGTCAATATTCAAGCTGGGGAACAGTGACAAGACCGTCACCGGACCGCACCTTTCAACCATCTGGCAGGTGGGCAAAAACCCGAAGGCTCCAATCCTGGCGATGATTGTTGCACCAAAGCAACCCACACTTGAATGCGAAACGGCCACCGCTTCACAAAGTTGTTATCAGTTTGTTGCCTACTACCCGGTGCTACGCAAACAACTGACCATCGGGCAAACCACACCTTTGGGTACTCTGAACACCTCGAGCAGCCTTGAGAATTTGCCACCCGATGACCAGAACCTGGACACGTGGGTTATCATGGAATACCGCAAAAACCTGGATTTTGATACCTTGCCCAAAAGCGTCACCATCAATGGGACGGCGGTCAGTGTTCCAGCCATTCGCTGGAGTGATGTTGGTTGTCAAAACAACACGACCATCCCGTGTACCAATGCACCCGAATCCGATCCAAATACTACTGCCACCCGAGCCCTTCCAGCCATCATGAAAGGTGAAGCTGATCCGGAAGATATCAATAACTTCTCGGCCCGGATGAAAGCGACCGTGGATCAGATGATTGACACAACCACAAAGGCGAATTGCGCGGATTTGACAGCCACAAACTGCAATGGTCAAGCCGATATCCTGGTCGAAGGCATTGCACCGTACAATGAGGTGATGAAACAGAGTGGATTCATGATCGAGTTCCCGGTCAAACCGACCAGCACCTACAATTCCATCGACGAACGCGGTGTGACCGAAGTTCGCATCAGGCTTTCGAGCGGGTTAAAGTCGCGGGCCGGAACGCCCGCACTTGCACCGGTGGAATACTTCACCAGCCCGCGCAACATCGCTCCTTGAAATTTATAAGTACATCACCTCGAGCCCATGCAAATCTGGGCTCGAGCTTTTTTTAGATCCCAACCGTGCCACCTCGAGCCCGTTCACGATTTGATCTTGCAACCAGATTTCTTCGTGAATAAACCCCTCGAGTGGTCGTTTCGCAATTGGTTCGAGAACCTCAAGTATTTCACCGGATAGAACCCGATAGCTGGCGCTGTACATGTTGCCGCGTCGCGCATCGATGCTGACGGTCACACGTCCGTCTCCGGTGACGGCGATTGCTTCGAGCGATGGTACACCGATCACTTGCGCCTTCCAGGCTCGAGCCAGTCCGAGTGCGAGGCTGGCTCCAACGCGCAGTCCGGTATAGGAACCCGGTCCGGTTCCAACGGCGATCAGGTCGGCGTGCGGCTCAAGGTTGGCACGGGCAAATAATTCTTGAATCCGCTCGAGGATGATTTCGGCGTGCGCTCGGCCCACGTCTTCAGTGTGCTCGAGTGCGAGGGTTTCGTGCTTGCCGTCCGTCTCGAGGAGCGCAAGCGCAAGGTGGTTGCTGGTATCGATGGCGAGTATGGTTTGAGAGATTCGGGTCATGTCCAGCGGCTCCAGGTAAAAAGGTCGCGCACGCGAATTGCACCATCTTCGTGAACGCGACGCAGCCACAACCAAGCGAAGCTTCGCATCAGCCCGGAAAGGGCGAACAGCGTGTGATAGCCGGTCCAGCCGCTCCCAGTGCGTGGACTGAGGCTCGAGAAAAGTTCCAGAAGTGGCCCGGAGAGAAACCCTCCCAAAAATCCGGCAAGTCCGGTCGTGGCGGACAGGACTGCAATAAAGCTCGAGCGGTGTTCTTTGGGGGCGCTCGCCAGCGCCAGGTTGAATTGCGCCGGTCCAATCGCGCCCCAGACCATCGCATCGACCACGCCACCGAACCAGACCGGCCAGAGGTTGCCAGGACTGGCGAGCATCCAACAGGCGGGCAAGAGCGTGCCCGCCCCGATTGTGGCAATCTCGAGGATCGGTTTGTTTCCGGCCCGGTCGGCGAGACGGCCCCATTGCGGCGCTAAAATCAGGCCGGAAATGGCGGCAATTGCGCTCCAGAGGGCGACCTGCGTGTAACTCATGTGCAGGTGCTCGAGAAAGTACGGAATCACGAACGGCGCGGCGGTCAGCACGGCAAAGGTCCAGTAAATGTTGAAGGCGAGCACGTGCCGGAAATTCAGGTCGCGCAGTGGCAACGTGAACGTCTCGAGAAAATGTAGGCGTTGTGCGATCACGGGCGGTTCGATCTGTTTGGTCAGAATCCAAGCGGCGATCAGGGCGCTCGCCACGGCGGTCACGAGCACGATTTGAAAATCGATGGGTGAACCGAGCGCATCCAAGGCTGTGCCCGCCGTCAGGTTCGCCGCCATGCCGACCATGCCGTGAATTCCGGCCCGGAATCCAAAATACCGGCCCCGTTCGCGTGGTGGCACGAGGTCGCCCATCCAGGCAATCCAGAGTGAACCTCCGCCAGCCTGAAAGACGCTCGAGAGGGCGATCACGGTAATCAGCAGTGGGGCGCGTTGTGCGGTCGGCAGCAACACCAGAAACGGTGCGAGCAACCAGATCAAGCGTCCGATGATCGCGCAGGCCACAACAATCGGTTTGCGCCGTCCGGCCCGACCGCCCAACCAGGCCACGACCGGACTGAGCACCTGCCCGAGCAATGGCACGCTCGAGATCAAGCCCAACTCGAACGGTGTTGCGCCAAGGTGCAGCGCGTAACCGGTCAGGACGCTGCCCTGCGTCCAATTGATGAAGACGGTGGCAAACCCACCCTCGAGCGTGCTCAGGCGCATGGCGTGGCGGATTTTTTGGTCGTCTAGGGGTTCTGGGGTCATAAAGGGCGGGTTAAAGGTGAAAGGGAAAACCAAAGGCTCGAGCCGTTCGGTTGCCCTGATTGCTCATTGTGCCCTGACATTGATTCGGGCATTCGCGGTTTCAAGCTCGAGTTCTGCCATACCCAGACCATTCTGTTTGGCCTCAAAGCGTTGAGAGTCGAGTTTGATCTCAAATCCTGGCAGCGTCACGTCAAGTTTGGCGTTTGCGGTTTCACCACGCAGCCTCAGGCCCGCCGGGGCTTTCGGGGCGATCAGGTCAATCGGTGCGTTGCTGGTTCGGGCGCTTGAGCTGCTGTTGCTGGCCAACTGCGGGCGTTCGATGCGGATTGTGCCATTGCTGGTCTCGAGCTTGAAGATGATTTCTTTTGCATCTCTGAGTTGAATCGCGGCATTGCTGGTGCTGGCAAGAAGCGTGCCAGTGACTTTTGTGACCTCAATGGCGGCGTTGCTGTTCAAGAGTTGCGTGAAGTTCGCGCCGGTGTCTTGGACGAGGATGCGTCCGCCGCTGGTGCTTGCCTCGATGCGGTCAACGCGAGCACTGACCTCAATCGGCGAGTTGCTGGTGGTCAAGGCCAGCGACAGTCCCGGCTCGAGCGCTCGTGGTGCGGGCAGGATCAATTCAATACTGGCGGCGGTGTTCCAGGCGAAGAAGGGGCGTTTGGCCTGCACGCTCAAGATGTCATTGATGCTTTCGCTGCGCACGCTGACATTGCCTTTGCGATGAACGATCAGCCGGGCCGGACCGGTCGCGTTTGAAACTTTGATGCCACCGTTGAAGCTGCGCAATTCGATCCGGCGCACACCTTCGAGCGAAACGAATTGCATTTCGGCTGCTTCGGCCTCGAGCGTCGGACTGCTGCTGGGGATCAGGTCCGCCCAATCTCCGGCGGTGAACGTGCCGCCAATGATCGCCACACATGCGAATGCGAGTGCATCTCGAGATTTCAGGTTGCCAAGCAGGACGCCCGCACTGACCACCACCCAGGCGAGCGGCCAGAGCCGTCCGAGCGGAGTGAACAAGAGCAGCACGAACAACGCGCCGAGCCACACCCACGGCAGGTGCTCGAGGTTCCAGGGTGCTGGTTTGCTGGCCGGTTCGGACATCGCCCTGATCTTAGCTTGGATCTCGTTACCCTGCCGAGCTTGGCTCGCATCGGGGTGCACTGCCGAGACTCTGGCTTTTTGTTAGGCTCAAGTTGGTCGGAGGAGGTCTGAATGTTGGTTGCTGCCCAAACCGTGGTGAAATTCGCTTGGACGTTGAATGTGGATGGCAAACGGGTCGATGGTACGTCCGAAGGGGAATCACAAACCATCCTGATCGGGCACGCACATGGCCTGCCGCTGCAACTCGAGGCAAGCCTGATGGGGCTCGAGGCGGGCGAACACAAAACCGTGTGCATCGAAGCCCAGAATGCGCATGGCGAGCACGATCCGAGCAAGCGTCAGACCGTGCCGGTCTCAAGCTTTCCGGCGGGGGCGAACTTGGAAATTGGTGCAAAGTTTTTTACGCAGGATGCTACCGGGAATCCGCTCACGGCTCGGGTGGTTGAATCTTCTGGCGATGATGTGACGGTGGATTTCAACCATGAATTTGCGGGCAAGATTCTCGAATACATGATCCAGATGCAAAGTGTGCGGGCCGCCGAACCCGGCGAACTCGAGCATGGTCATGTGCATGGTGCCGGTGGCGTGAGCCACGAGCATTGAAAGCAGGTGGCGTGAGCCACGAGCACTGAGCCTCGAGCCAAAACGCGAACAGCCTCGGGATTTGTCACCCGAGGCTGTTAAAAAACGTGAAGTTCAGCGTTGGTAGAGGTTCAACTGGAAGCCGCCGTTGACGCGACGAATCTCGAGTTCGATGGTGGTGCCGCTGCGACGGAACATCAAGCGGACCTTGTTGTTGTTGCCAGCGCGGGCCACCATCTGCCAGCCGTTGCGCTCGAGGGATTGACCGTAGAACTGAACGACCGTGTTGAAGTTGGCGCTGCTCGAGAGTTGCACGTCGATGAAGTCATTGTTCGGGTTGTCGAAGCTGATAATCACCGATCCGGGGTAAACGTTCAGGCCGTACTCAACCGAGATGGTTGTGGTGTTGCGGGCCGGTGCTGGCGCTGCCGTTGCGTAACGCGGTTGTACCTGGAAGTACGTGACATCCGTGACCCAATCGCTCGCTGGAACCGGTTGCACAATGATGCTCAAGGCGCGGGCAAGGTTGTCCTGACCTTGAATGCTCGAGGTGGCGAACGCTTGGTTGCCGCGAAAGCTTGCAATTTCAGAGGTGTCCAATTGGCGTTTGCTGGCGACGGCGAGCACCTTGTCCTGACCGCTCGGGCCGTCCACACTCAGGGTGTACGCGCCACCGGCTGGCGGAAAGCTGCGGGTTTCGTTGGCCCGCAAGAACTGGCTGCCACCGGACAGGCGGTTCGGCAGGATTTGATCGATTTGCCCATCGGCATGAACGCTGAAGAGGTAAACATACGCATCATCGGAAACGCGAACATTGACGCGGATCGAATCACCGATGTTGTAGACCGGGTTGCTGCCCGCACGGTCCACCGAAACATTGACCGACAGGCTCGCTGGTACTGGATTGACGATGATGCTTTGCGGGCTGATCTGCGGTGTGGCGAATGCGCTCGAGAGTGCGAGGGCCAGGGTGCTCATTGCGGTGATGCTGATGCTCTTTTTCATAATTGCCTCCGGGTTTGGACCGTTCCGAGATCGTGCCCTTCAAGATCACGTTCGGGGTCCTCTTGCCATGAAGGTACTTGCTGTCTCGAGCCCGTGTCTGAGGGGATTCTTGAGGAATGCTTAGAAATGAAGCGCCGCTCAAGGTTGGCCCCGGACCGTTTGAGGGCGGTGAGACTCCTGAACCTCGAGTGAAGGGAGTGAGGGCCACAAACCCCAGCCGGAAACCTTCAGCCGGAAATCTGTTGGCCCAGGTTTGTGCGTCCAGGTTCGAGGTGCAATTTGAGAGCATCACGCTTTGGGCTTGTGTTAGCATTTTCTGGTTCCGGTCCAAGTGATGATGCTTCGGGATTCGAGGCATCGCAGGGCAAATACCGGGATTCGCCAACGGTCCCAGCGGGGTGTGGCGGCAGGAGCAAGGTATGCCAGAGGGTGTCGTCAAATGGTTCAACGCAGAAAAAGGCTTCGGGTTTCTCGCGGTTGAAGGTCAGGCCGATGTGTTCGTGCATTTCAGCGCGATCAAAGGTGCAGGCTACCGCAACCTCGAGGAGGGGCAGCGCGTCAGCTTCGAGATCGAGCCGGGAAAGAACGGCAAAGGCCCGCAGGCCGCGAACGTCGAACGCCTGTAGCGTTCGCATGGGGAACGAACGCCTGTAGCGTTCGCATGGGGAACGAACGCCCGTAAACTTCTGACCTCAGATTCCGAGGTTCCAACCTCGAGCCGCTCCATTGGGGCGGTTTTTTGTTGTGCTCGAGTCTTTTTCTTGGGTTTTCGCGTCAGGGTGTTCGTTGTTTGGGCATCGCACGGTATGATCCCTGAACCGTGCGCATCCTGTTTCTTTCCGACATTCACGGCAATTACGAGGCGCTTCAGGCGGTGCTCAAGGATGCAGCCAGCCGCGATTATGACCGGGTGATTTTCCTCGGTGATGCCGTCGGGTACGGGCCGCAACCAGTTGAGGTCCTGGAAACGCTCGAGGGTTTGGGCGCGAATTGCATTATTGGCAACCATGACGAGTGGTTGCTGCAAATCTCGCACGGTGGAGATTACTCGCAGTACGGGCTGGTCGGCATGGTTTTGAACTGGCAACTCAAACAGCTTGGCCCGAGGCACCTGAGTTTGATTCGCACCTGGGTGGGCAAACGCACGATTTCACTCGAGGATGCGCCGAAGGTCACGGAACGCTTGCCGCCAGAGTTTCTAATCATTCATGGCAGCCCGCGTAACGCCTTCGAGTACACGGATTCGTTAACCACGGCCCGAGCCATCTTTGCGGCATGGCCTGATCGTTTGGCCTTTGTGGGGCACACGCACGTTCCGGGGATTTACGCGACACTCGAGGGACCGGTTGGCGATTGGACGCGCCACCATGCCGCCACCGATTGGCACACGAAGATTCCAATGCCGCCCAAAGCGCGTTGGATTGTCAATCCCGGCAGCGTCGGTCAGCCTCGGGACGGTAATCCAAAGGCGAGTTACGGTATTCTCGACCTCGAGCGTGGCGTGATGGAATTTCATCGGGTCGATTACGACATCGAGGCGGTTCAAGCACTGATTTACAACGCGGGTTTACCGGAAGGCTTTGGGGCTCGTTTGACCCTGGGCCGATGATCGCGTTGGCTCAAGATTCTGGGATGATTGGGCACGCTCGGATCAAGGTGCAACTGGCGCAGCAACACGCGAATGCGATTTTGCTGACCGGTCCGGCCCGCGTTGGGCGGCGCGTGCTGGCCAAATGGTACGCGCAACTCGAGAATTGTCGGGCCCGCACCGACGAACCTTGCGGTGTCTGCCCATCCTGCCAAACTTTCGCGGCGGGAACTTCGAGTGACCTGCTCGAGATCGGTCCGAAAGAGGAGACCAGCACCGGCAAGAAGGCCCGCTCGAGCATCATTCCGATCTCGGCAATTTCGGCGGGACACGACAAGGCCAAAGAGTACGAAACGCACGTGCTCGAATGGCTCGAGACCGGACCGCGAGCCCGAGCGAAATTCGTGCTGATCGACGGTGCGGAATTCATGAACGAGGCCGCCGCGAACGCGCTGCTGAAAACCGTGGAGGAACCACCGCACGGCTCCAGGTTTGTTTTTATTGCCGAAGATGCCAGTGCGGTCATTCCGACAATTGTCTCGAGAAGCATTCAGATTCGCGTGCCACCGGTCGGGGCGCTGGAGATGGAACGGGCGTTGCTGAACTTGGAAGCCGAACTCGACCCAGATTTGCTCTCGTTCGCGGCGGGCAGGCCGGGATTGCTGCTCGAGCGGGACCGCGTGCGATCCAACCTCGAGACGGCTCAGAAATTCGTTGAGGCCATCCGCAACGATTTGCTCGAGGCCCTGACCATCGCCGATCAACTTGAGAAACGCTGGGAACGCGACCTCAGCCCGGAAGCGTTGCGGTTCGTGCTGCGATCCCAACCCGAGGCGGCGCGGGTCGGCGCGGATTCAGCACTCGAACGAACCATCGAATCGCTTGAGCGTTACGCCTCGCCCGCGTTGGCCTTTGCGGTCATGGCGCTCGAATGGCGACGGGCCTTTGGCAGCAGTGGGCGATAAGTTCTGATCGTAAATTTCACCTTGGTTGAGAATCCAAGATTCTCAACCAACGGCGAGTGAAACGAGTAGAAACAAACAGCGCTGGAATCGGAGTTGAGAAAATTTGCCGTTTAATTTTCTCAATGTAGATGAAAAACGCTGTGAGTCTCGAGTGTTCGCCCTTCTGATCCAAGGCGGTAAGCTCGGGGCATGAAATTCTCGAGCTTTCTGGTCTTTCCGTTGGCCCTGCTCACCGTTTCTGTGCTGGCCGTCTCGGTGGCGCAACCGGTCCCGAACTTGGTCATCAACGAAATTTATTACGATTCCCCCGGCGAGGATCGGGGCTGCTTCGTCGAATTGAAGGGTATTCCCGGCACGAAACTCGAGGGCTTGACGCTGGCGACGTTCAACTCCAAGGGAAACAATGTGGGCACGGTCTTGTTGGCGGGCACGATCTCGCAAAGCGGGTATTTCGTGATCGGACAGGACGGCAGTGCCCCCAACCGTGATGCCGTGAATACCTTCATGAACCTGCCGAACTCTGGCGGCGCGGTGCAACTCAAGCGCGGCTCGAGCCTGCTGGATGCCGTCGCCTATGGCGAGGCCCCATCTTCGGGCAAAGCGGCTCGAGGTGAGGGTCGTGCGGTCAAGGATGCGAAATCGGGCGAGAGTCTGGCCCGGATTCCCGATGGCGCGGACTCGAACGACAACACCAAGGATTTCAGGGCGGGCAAACCGACCTCGGGCCAATCGAATTCGGGACGATCCAATTCGGGACAGTCCAATTCGGGCAAGACACAAACCGCGCCCGAAACCTCGAGCAATCCGAATCTGCCCGCACCGGCAAGCTCGAGCAAACCAACCGAGATTGCCATGCCGGTGGGCAACGCCAAGAAAATTGTGCTCTTTGACCTGAGCAAACGCGAGGCGAGCGGCAACGCCGATTGGCGCATCGACGGTGCGTACTCGAGTTGGGCGGATGAGTTGCGCCGCCAAGGGTTCGAGCCGCGTTCGATCACGGACAGAATGATCTCGAGCCAAACCTTGATGGAAGCGAACGTGCTGGTGATCCCAGAACCGCAAAATCCATTCTCGGATACGGAACGACAAACGATCATCGAGTTTGTGCAACGCGGCGGCGGATTGTTGATGATCGCCGATCACCGCGACAGCGACCGTGACAACGACGGTTGGGATTCGCCCGAGGTCTTCAACGGCTGGGATGGCAAAACCCCGAGCAACGTGCCAAGTGAGTACCGCAAAAGTCTGGATGCCGCCTCGAGTTTTGGCCTCTCCTTCAGTTTCGCCTCGAGCTTCCGCGACCCAGTGATGACGGTCAAGCCAGTCACGTCACACTCGATCACCGATGGCCTACCGAGCGCCGGAATTTACGTCGGCACGAGCATCGATCAGGGCACGCCATTGATGGGTGCGAATGGCAAAACGTACTTGGCGGTCAACGAGATCGGCAAAGGGCGCGTACTCGGATACGGCGACTCGAGCGCCTTTTCTGACGGGACGTTCTCGGATGGCACGAAAAGCAAGTACAACAATTGGGTCAACCTTTCAAATGCGCGTTTGGCGATCAATGCCGTCAAATGGTTGGCACAAGATTTGCAATGAGGATTGCTGCTCGAGGGTGGCACAGGTTTGATCCAAATTCTTGGGGCCAAGGATGCCATTCTCAAGCGCACCACTTTATTGATACCGATTTATTGATACCGAGTCCAATCATTGCTTGAATCTCGAGTCTGAAAACGATTCGAGTCAATGCTTTCAGTTGCAAAAGTGCTAGCTCCAGCACCGAGTGAAAGTTGCTTTACAAACCCGAACGGATGTCTGTTTTACCCGACAAAAGTCGTGGTACAATGGCGTGTCTTTGCCGACTGTAACGCGAATTTTGCACATCTTGCGGCACCGTTCACCCATAGACTGAATCAGGTTCGACTCCGAATCACATCTCAAACCTGCTCCGTTCTTGCTCGAGATCAATCACCGTTGTTCAGGGTGATTTCGTTCGGGTGTGCCCCAAGGAGATCACCATGAAATTGCCCCAAGACCCCCGGATTCAAGAGGCATATGCTGACCTGCTGCTCGAGGATCGCCTGGTTTTTGAACATGCCTACGCCACGCAATCCAAAGGGCTCGCCATGACGTACCTGAGCTTGTTGGTCGGCTCGCATTACGCTTACCTGGGGCGTTGGAACGTGCAGTTCGCATACTGGTTCACGGGCGGCGGCCTGCTGCTGTGGATGATCACGGACGTGTTTCGGCTTCCGGGCATGGTCAACGAGTTCAACACAACCGTGGCCTTGAATACCTTAAGGCCGTTTGAACGCTACCCTGAAGCCTTCGACGACGATGAACCACTCGGGCTTCGACAGCTTGAAGCAAGCCTCGAGCCAATTTGGATCAAACCGGCGCAACTTGAGCCAGTCAGTCTCGAGTCAGTTCCGGCCAACCATGCAGTGATCGAACTCGTCTTTCAGTAAACTGAAGCCAGCACCTCAAGGCTCGAGCATCTATTTTTTCGAGCCTTTTTTGATGTCCGTGAGTTCGACACGAATCTCGGGCTTGCCGCCGGGGTGCGTTTCTGGACTGATGCTGATGGGTTCGGGCTTCTCGTATTCATTCCAGTTGTGCACGATCAGATCCTCGAGCGAGGCGAGTTGTTCGACGGTTGGGCTGGGTTCGCGCTGCGACCCACGGTTCTCAAAGACTTTGTGCTCACCGTGCTGAATGCCATTGATATACGACGAAACCCGTTCCCCATCCGCAGCCAGCGCCTGCTGAACCTTGGTGATGACCCGATGGATTTTTGTGCTGCCTTCGGCCCAAACCGAAACCCGAATGCCTTTGAGCGATTTCGGTGAGCGGAATTCGTTCGCCTTGCGCGTGAACTCCAGCCGAAAATACGAGCCAGGGGTGCTGTCCTCGTCGCCCCTGCTGGGAAAACGCACCTCAATTTTGCCCTGTGCCGTCTCGAGTTTGGCTTTCATGCTGGTCACGCGCTCGCCACGCACGTTCGCGGCGCGTTCGGCGATCACGCTCGACAAGAGGGTGTAGGCGTTCAACTCCAGGATCGGAGCCTCCAAACCGGCCTGGGCGCTGTAGCGGTGAATCGTTGCCCATTGCCCGTGGTACGTCGGTTTGAGCTTGAGCGCCTCGAGCAGTTGTGCATCCTGCGGGTCAAAGGCGCTCAGGTCCGAGAGCGTCAGCCCCTCGATTGCCCCGGCAGCCTCGAGTCCGGGCGGCGTGAACTCCTCGCCACCGAACTGCATGGCGAGCATCTCGAGCATGTTCGGTTGGTTGTTTTGATGGCGGCAGAATTGCAACCAATCCTCAAAAAAAGACAGGCCGAACTCCTCGCCCGCCTGTCCGATCACGGTCACGTAATGCCACGGGCCGTCGTTGAAGCGAAAGGCGATGGCTTTGTCCGTCTCGAAGACCTCCCACGGTTCGGCCTCGAAAAAGGTCCTGGTCGCCGCAAGGTACGCCCGAACGTCAGCCTCGGAATGGGCGGCAAAAATGCTGGGCACATCCGTCATCGGCAAGAAATCGCGCAGGCTCTGCACCGCCTCGAGTGCGAGCGGCACGGGCGCAAACACGGCCCGGATGCCCAAACCTGCCAGGGCCGCCTCGAGCGCCGTGACCGTGAACGGATCGTCGCTGGCGAGCGTCGCGGGCCGCGTCGGGCGTTCACCCATGACCGGATGAACGCAGGATCGCAGGATCAAATCGCGCAACTCGTCCTGTTCGGGCACATGGTCAAAAACCTGCGAGCCCTGAACCAAACCCGACTCGCTCACCACCAATGCCACCTGCGCCACACGGGTCGGATCGCGTCCCTCGGCAATAAACGAAATCGGTGCGAGCGCCAACTGCCAAGTCTCGAGCGTGATCGGCAAGGCCGTAACCTCCGCCAAACTCGGCACGGGCAGCGCCTCTGTGATCAGGTTGTGCTCAAGGCTTTCCTGGTATTCCTCCCAGGGAATGTCACCGAATTTGCCACCCATCCAGACGGAGGCTTCGGCGGGCGCCCCGTTGATCTCGAAGGCCATCACGTCGGCACTCGAGTACACCAGGTCTTGCTGATCGTTGATCTCCTCGATGGTCGTCTCGAGCACGTTCAGGTCCGCGATCCAGGTCCCGCCCGGACAGCGTTGAAACATGAACCCACCACCGAATTTGAGTTCGTCCGTGTAGGCGTGCAGGTTCGCCTGAACGTCGCTCAAAGGCCGTTGGCATTGCGGGCAATGCGTCACATCATTCGTGACCCAAAGGAGCGTTTGCGGTTCGCGTTGCGCCTGCCGTTTGAGTTTTCGCGCCAATTTTGCCATTGGCTATTTTAAGCACATCCCGGTTTTGGATGTGCGTCATATTACAGCAATTTCGGGATTTCTTGAGAATGCCTTTTTTCTCAAGAAATCCCCGAGTGATACGAGTGGAAACAAACAGTGGCGAGGCAAAAATTGACGAATTTTGCTTTTGGAATTCTCAATCATTGCCGAAGCCACTGTAA
>JANOWZ010000294.1:0-14151 GCA_031418155.1 Deinococcales bacterium | reverse complement strand
CGGGCCATCTGCTGCGCAGAATGGGTGTAACCTGAGGCCGTGAGTGCGACTCCGAATCCCCTCGAGCGGGCCAAAACGTACCTCGAGTTGGTCAAGTTTGAACACACGGTTTTCGCCTTACCGTTCGCTTATTCGGGCATGTTGCTGGCGGCCAAGGGCTGGCCTGGGTTCGCTACATTCTTTTGGATCACCGTGGCGATGGCTGGGGCTCGCACGGCAGCGATGGCGTTAAACCGGGTGCTGGATGCCGCGATCGATGCGCGAAATCCGCGCACCGCCATGCGTCACGTGCCACGAGGGGCCGTCAAGCCGCTCGAGGGCATCCTCCTGGCCCTCGTTTCAATTGTGGTGCTGGCGTTCGCGGCGGCGCAACTCAACCCGTTGTGTTTGGCGTTGCTGCCATTGGCGCTGGTGTTCTTGGTCTTGTACCCGTACACCAAACGCTTCACCTGGTTGTGTCACGCTTGGCTCGGTGTGACCGACGGCGCGGCGGCGGTCGGTGGTTGGATCGCGGTCACGGGATCGTTCGCGCCCGAAGCGTGGTTGCTGTGGCTGGTCGTGATCTTCTGGATGATTGGGTTGGACGTGATTTACGCAACCCAAGATGTGGACTTCGACATTGCCAACGGCCTGAACAGCATTCCGCAGCGTTTCGGCGTGCCTCGAGCCCTCGAGATGGCGAAGCTTTCGCACGCGATCACCTGGGCGTTCTTGCTGGCCGTTGGGATCGTTGCGGGCAGTGCTTGGCCGTACTTTATTGGCGTGATGGTCATGGGTGGAATCCTGGCGTACCAGCATTCAATCGTCAAACCGGACGATCTCGCGCGGGTGAACGAGGCGTTTTTCAGTGCGAATTCCTGGTTGGCCTTGACGATGATCCTCAGCGTGATCCTCGAGTTGATGGTTCGCTGAGTCCCATGCTGGCCGATCCGATTCAGGGTCTCCGAGGCGCGAATGGTATGGCATTCGCACGGTTCGAGTTCATGGCCGATTGTGCCGGGAATTGCATCAGTATTTGCATCTCGAGGCCTTGGTGCGCCGGTCGCAACTTCGAGAGGTCCACTTGTGCGGGCGCATCGTTGGGAACGCTTTGAAAGAAACTGCGGTGCAGGCGGCGGGCGAACTTGCGTAGGATTTTGTGGGTGTTCATGCTGGCCTCCGAGGCATGCGTTGAAGCCGTCTCGAGCCTGGGTGTCGGCGTGACTCGAGTCTGGGATGTGATGAAATGCACTGCATTTGTGGGGTAAATGTGTAACCAACTAAAGTTTAGTCGAGGTGTGTTCACACAATACTTACACTGTGTTGCAAGGTCAGCCCTAAGGTTGTGGGTGAACCACCTTAATTGTGCTAGCACTTTATTTGCCTGACCCTTTCAAGATCCTTACAATTCCCTGGGCCAAAGAACTGGACTTTGGTTGCTGTCGCCTCGAATGTGGCAAACTGCGCCATGAACGATCAAAGAAAATGGACTTGAAGTCCCATATGCTTTTCCGAGTTTTACTGATAACGCAGACTTTGAGATAGGCTCGAGTCATGCCGAAGCTGAATTTGTCGTTGTTAAACGGACATTTCGCGGTGCTGCAACTTGAAGCAAACGCGGGCATTCCCGCCTGGGCGCTCCAGGGCGAGTTCTTCACGGTCTCTCGCAGCAGCGAGGAACTGAGCATCGTCTGCCTCGAGTCGAACGTACCAGACGACTCGGCGTTGCGGCTCGAGCGCGATTGGGCCTGCCTGAAACTTCAAGGTCCGTTCGAGTTTTCAATGACTGGAATTTTGCTTTCGGTGCTCGAACCACTGGCGAAAGTGCAGGTTGGAATCTTTGCGATTTCGACCTTCAACACCGATTACGTGCTGATAAAAAATGGTTTGCTCGAGACGGCCATCGCTGCGCTCGAGTCGGTTGGGCATCGGGTGGCTCGAGGTGCCTGAACTTCTACAGGGCGACGTTTCCTTCAACGAGAGCCATTCATGACGGGGCATCAAACTGCAAGCGCCCTTAAAACCCAAGGTCAGTCGGCCAAACACCCGCAGAACCGACCCGAGTTCGCAACGCCTGAACCGTTGTTCTCAATCCCGGAATTTCGAGGTCCAGTGCGAGATCCGCCAGCGGCTCGAGCACAAAGGCGCGTTCGTGCAGTCGTGGATGCGGCACGATCAAACCGGGTTCATCGATTCGTTCCAGCCCATGAATCAGCAAGTCCAGATCGAGCGTGCGCGGCCCCCAACGTTCGCTGCGCACGCGACCGCGTTGGTGTTCAACCTCGAGCAGCACATTTAGCAAATGTCGCGCCGAAAACCGTGACTCGAGCCGCACGACCGCGTTCAAGTATGCGCCCTGATTGTCTGGGCCGCCGACCGGTTCAGTCTCAAAAATGCGGCTTTTGTCAGTGACGCGAACACCCTGATGCGCCTCGAGAAGTTGAGCCCCGATTTGAAGATGCTCGAGCCGATCACCAAGGTTTGATCCGAGTGCGATGTAAGAAATGATGGTTGGGGAACGCTGCGAACTCACACCGTAGTCAACCATGCTCAAGGCTGAAGATGAAGGTCACTGTATTATCGTCAAACAGTTGCAAAGAATTTGCAGGACTTTCCAGAACTTTCCAGAAGCCCCTTTTCGACCAGTGAGGTCGTTCGGCTCGAGTTCATAAAGTTGTGAAAAATCTACCATCGGGTCTCACGCATGATCTATAGGCTGTCGAGATGAAATTGATCCATTCCCCCCGGTTGGTTGGTCAACGCCTATCGGTCGCCTTCGGATTGGTGATTGCAGTGGGCATGGTCGCCTGTAATCCGAGCGCAGATTCAAATGCTGTGAATCCCGTCGATGGCTCGAACATCGACAATTCGAGTACGGACACCACGGGAAATGTCGTTGCCACCGCCAAATGGAGCGATCCTCTGACTTGGGGTGGCACGGTTCCAGCAATCGGATCGAACGTCACCATTCCGGCCAACAAAGCGATTTTGCTCGACAAAAACATCAGTGTCAAAAACTTGACGATCCTCGGCAAGCTCGAGTTCGCCGATCAAAACCTCGAGTTGAATGCAGCCAGCATCATGCTTCACGGGACTTTGCGGGTTGGCTCGAGCATAAAGCCGTTCACGAAAAAAGCGACGATCACCCTGACCGAAACGAACACCGCCAGCGATAACATGGGCATGGGCGCTCGAGGCATCCTGATCATGGGCGGTACGCTCGAGTTGTACGGGCAAGCTCCGGCGGTGCCGTGGACGAAAATCACGGATCACGTTGCGGCGGGCGGCAAAGCACTCGGTCTGTTGAAGGCGGTGGATTGGAAACCTGGCGATCAAATCGTGGTCGCGCCGACCGATTTTTACAACGATGGCAATTTTTACAAAACCAGTCAGACGGAACAACTCGAGTTGGGCAGCGCGAGCGGCACCGGCATTGCCCTGAAAACGGGTTTGAAAGCCTCGCGCTGGGGCAAATTGCAGTACGTCTCCGACACGGGCGTGGCCCTGACACCCGGCACCTTGACCAAACCGGCAACCGCTGGCAAAAACATCCCCAGCGTGCTTGACGAACGCGCCGAGGTCGGCAACATCACCCGCAACATCGTTGTGCAAAGTGCAGACGATACCCTATGGAAAACGCAAGGCTTCGGTGCTCACGTCATGGTCATGGACGCGGGATCGAACGCACAGGTTTCCGGTGTCGAATTTCGCCGCGTCGGACAGGCGGGCAAGTTCGGGCGTTACCCGATCCATTTTCACAACCAAAGCTACGCCGCCAACGGCACGCCGCTCGCGGATGGAAAATCCAGCGTTCAAGGCTCGAGCATTCACGATTCATCGCAACGTTGTGTCGTGATTCACGGCGCGAACGGCATCAAATTCAAGAACAACATCTGCCATGCCATCAAAGGTCACGCGATTTTTCTCGAGGATGCCGTCGAACGGCGCAACGTCTTCGAGGGCAACCTCGTGCTGAATGTTCGTGCCGCCAGCAAACCATTGCTCGAGCATGAGGCCACACCGTCTGGATTCTGGATGACCAACCCGGACAACACCGTGCGCGGCAATGTTGTCGCCGATGCTGCCGGACATGGCTACTGGTTGGCGTATCCCAAAAAGACCCTGGGTGCGAACGCGGCAGTCAAACTCTTGCCGGATCACATGGCATTCGGTGTCTTCGAGGACAACGTTGCGCATTCCAACAGTGAACTTGGCGTGTTCATTGACGACGTACCCCTGGACAGCACCGTCGGCAAGCTCGAGGGCAACAAGTACATCCCAATGAAAGATGGTCTGGATGTCGGCTACGATTTCAGCAAATGGCTGCGCTTCACGCTGGCCCGCGTCACGACCTACAAAAACGGCAATTATTATGGCGGCGGCGGAAGCATCTGGAACCGCAACTCCTGGCCCGATTTTCTCGAGTGGGTCGCGGCAGACGAAGCGGGGGGTTTCTTCGCGGGCGCAGGAGACAGGGGACTGGTGGCGCGATCACTGATCGTTGGCTCGAGCCTGAACAAGCCGACCGCGCGGCTGAGCACCCAACCGTTGGGGGCGCTCGCCAGTTACCATTCGACCTTCGACATCACGCAGAACATCATCGTCAATTTCCCCTTCGTCGAAGGCCCCGACAACGACCCGAGCGGCGCGTTCCGCACCGGCGATTACTACATCACCGCCGTCGATAAGGGATTGGTGCGCAACCCGAATAACAAACTGATCAATTCGAGCCCCGGACGGCGCGTGCAACCCAAACTGGACGAGCACTGGACGCTGGCCGGAGCACTCTGGGACCCGCACGGGTATTGGGGACCGAAAGGCAATTACTGGGTCTATGACAACCCATTCCTGACCAGCGGTGCAACGTGCAGTGACGTGATTCCGGTGGGCAAGAACGGCAAGAGTTGCGCCACAAATTACTACGCGGTTGGCGATTACACCACCGACTTCGACACCAAACGTTACGGCTTCTCCGCCCCAATCGAAGTCACCCGGCAAGATAGCAACGGCAAGACGATTGGCACCTGGGCCGTCGGGGATGGCGACAATGGCTGCCCGATGCTCTGCAACATGCGGCACTTCGCGGCCATGAAAGCCGGACGCTTCCTGCTGCGATTCCCCAAGCCTGCCGGTGGTCAACAGATTCCACAATGGTTCGAGGCGACCCTCGGCAACCTGCTCTCGAGCGGGGACTGGATGGTGTTCGGGATCTCCTTCACCGGCAGCCGAGCGCCAAGCAGCATCATCTTTGACGGAAATGCCCAGACCGTGGTCTCGACATCGGGGACCTCGATTGCGGCGGTCCAGAACGACCCGAGCGGAAAAACCTTCTTTCAGGACAAAGCCAACAACGTCGTCTGGGTGAAAGCGGTCGGGATGCCGAAAGCGGCCAACACTGCCGGGGAAGACCCGAATTCGGATGATGAACTTTATCAACAGATGCGTCTTAGCATCCGTTAGTGTTGGGCGGTTCATTCACCCCGAGCCGAACCAACCCTTGATCTCGAGTTCCGTCCCATAGACTGCGGCCATGCTCGAGGTTCTCAAACGTTTTCTATTCGCCGGTTTGACGCTGTGGCTGGTTGCCTGTGGCGATCCGCCACAACCCAAGCCCGAACCCACACCGATCCTCGAGACAGCGGCAAATCCGGCCTGGGACAGTTTTCAAAAGGCATTCGGTTCGATTGAGTCGGGTTACTACGGTTACTCGAGCCTGGATTTTCCGGCCTTACGCACCCAGTACACGCAGCAACTCCTGACGGCCTGCGCGAAACTCGATCCGTGTTCGCTCGAGGTCAGCGATGCGGTCCTGGATGATCTGATCGCCAAGATCAACGATGGTCACACCTTCAGGCGCACGCCGTTGCAAACCCAGATTTTCTACGCGAAAACGCAGGGGCAAAATTTGCCCTGCACCGGGCTCGAGTTCGTGGCCTTACCGAATTCGAGCAATTTGATCGTGACCCGCGCCATCTCGAGCGAAGCAGGTTTTCTGGCGGGCCTGCGCCGTGGCGATGCCGTCTTTGCCGTGAATGGAAAGCAGCTCGAGACTTTCGGATCGCAGCCCGCCGCACTGACCGCGATTCAAAGCGAAGAGGTCGCGGATCGCAAATTCACGCTCGAGGTCAGTAGCGCCAATGCCGCACATCGCACCGTCACGCTCGAGCCGAAACCGTGTTTATCGTGGTTGCCGTCGCTCGAGGTGCGCAGCGACAAGATTGCGGTCATCACCCTGTATCAGTTCTGGTTCAACTCCGACATCGCAGATCGCGTGCATGGCTTGGTGCGACAGGCGCAACAGGCGAATGCTCGAGGGATCGTTCTGGATTTGCGGCACTCCTCGGGCGGTTCCCTGAACGAGGCGATTGCCGCCGCCGGAGCTTTCGAGACTGTTCCGACCGTGCGCATGGAATACAAGGGCGGCAGTACCGCACAGTACGATTACGCCTCTGGAATGGTGCTCTCCAAGACCTTCGGCTCGAGCGATGAGCCGTACCGCTCCCGTGTTGTTCGTAGCCCGCAACGCTGGGATGGGCCAATGGTCGTCCTGACGAACGGCAGCACGCGCAGCGCCGCCGAGTACCTGGCGTTTCTGATTCAATTGAAATCTCGAGCCACAATCTTGGGTCAACCGAGCATCGGGGTTCTGAATACCAGCGCTTTTGTTTCCACACTTGAGGATGGATCTCTCTTTGCCGTAACCGGTGCACGTTCGCAGGAAATGGATGGCAAGGCTTTTCCAGAAAGGGTCACGCCGAACGTCGTCGGCCCGGATGACCTGACGAAACTCGCTCAAGGTCAGGATGTCTTGCTCGAGTCGGCAGCCAATCGGTTGCTCAATCCCTGAGTTGTCCATGTAGTTTGTTCTGCCGCTCCAGAATCCGGGCGCGTTTGTGGTTTAGGCTCGAGCATGTTCAAGACCTTGGTCCGAGCCTGTTGTGCGCTCCTGATGTTTTCAGCCCTCAACTTCGCCCATGCCGAGCAAAGCTTCAGCGTCTCGAGCGGCCTGCGTTGGTTGCCCGCCGTGGCTGTGACACAAACCCCGAACACGGATTTCAGTCTCGAGGCGCGAGTCAAACCGGGGGCGGGCGAATTGCTGTGGGGACCGTTGCCCAAAGGGTATTCCGGCGAGGCGCTCAGCTTGCGCCTGCTCGCCTGGTCCCTGCCGTGGATGGGCGCGGGCATCGTTGGTTTGTGGGCCTCGAGCGACGACCGATCACGGGGCTTTTGGGGCATGAGCGGTGCGTGGGCTTTGGTCAACGCGGGCATCGCTTACGCCGGGTTGCTCGGGGCAGAACCGGATGCCTCGGGCCTGCGCAACACCCTCTACATCAACGCCGGGTTGGACGTGCTCTATGTGCTTGGCGGCGCGTACATGCTCTCGAGACCAGAGGAAACCTGGCGCGGTGGTGGACTGGCGATCATCATTCAGGGTGCGTTCCTGCTGGCCTTTGACCTTCTGCACGCCTACCTTGTGCCAGGATAGGACCACCTCGAGCCGAAAGATCCCACACCTGCCCAGTGACCGCCGACTCCTGACAAGCGTCCAAAAACCCCTATTCTTGGAGACACATGAGCAAGCCTTCAAACTCATCTCAGCGGGCGCACAGAAGCCCGATTCAAACTGAAAGTGTGACTTCCCCCGCCCACGGCTGGCGTGCCCTCGCGTTCAGCATGATTTTGGTTTTTGGTGCCGTCTCGAGCGCCGCCACGCCCAGCCCCGCCGAAACGTTATTTGACCGGGCCTTGGACGTGCTGCAAGCCAATTACTTCGGCTATGCGCAATTGAACCCTGAACGCCTGCGCGAATCGTTCCAACCCAAACTCGAGGCGGTCTGCAAAGCCTTCGAGTCCTGCCCTTACGATGCCGTCGGCGGCGTGGTTTCGGAAATGATCGCCAGTCTGAGCGACCCACACACGTACCGCCTGACCCCGGAACAGACCGGCGCGGTCGAAGCGGATTTTGCTGGAACGCGCTCGAGCTCGTCGCAGTTTGGCTTGACGGTCGCCAGCGTCCCGGACGCGGCGGCTTTGGTGGTCAAACGGGTGCTCGAGGCTGGACCGGCGGCCATTGCGGGCCTCAAACGCGGCGACCTGATCCTCGGTATTGACGATCAGCCGCTTGAACTGTTTGACTCGAGCGATGCGGTGATCTCGAGCCTGAAATCGCTTGAACGCAACAATGCACAGACAGCCTTTGAGGTTTTGCGCGGTCAGCAGCGCATGAGGCTCACAATCGTACCGCAACGGCTCGAGCCCTGGTTGCCACAACTCGAGGTGAGACCCAATCAAATCGGTGTGATCACCTTTTTTCAGTTCAAGGCGGGTGGGCATGTCGCCAATCGCCTGCATGAACTGGTGCGTCGCGCCCAAAACTTACAATTGCGAGCCTTGATCTTGGATGTGCGCGACAGTGCCGGAGGGCTGGTCTCCGAATGCCTCGGCAGCGTCGGGGCGTTCCTCGAGCCGGTCACGCAGATGCACGAATTTAAATTTGGTCGGGTGCGCTTCGAGTACGCCAATGGTCGCTTTTCACAAGTCAACGCTGACGGTTCCCGTTCCGATCCGCAGGTGATCGTTGCTAACCCGAGCCGCTGGACTGGGCCGATTGTGATTCTGACCAATGCCCGTGCCAAGAGTGCCCCGGAGTACCTGGCGTACCTGCTGCAACACCACGCCCGAGCCCGCGTGATCGGTGAACCGACCCTGGGAGCGTTGAACACCTCGAACGGATTTTTTGCCCTGCCGGACAAATCCAGCATGGCCGTCTCGATGGGCCGAGCGCTCGAGACGGACGGCACGCCCTATCCGAGTCGTGTCACCCCGGACCAAAGCGTGTCCGATGGCCTCGAGACGCTCGCCACGGGCCGTGACTTGCCGCTCGAGGCGGCCCTGAAAGCCCTGGAATGATTGACCCGGAATGAACGTCGCGGTGCGCTTGAACGTATCAGGAGGGAATCGACTTCAAGATCAAGTTCGTCCGAAAACCTCGAGACTCTGACCGCCGCGTTTTGGTCATCAAACGAACTGTTCACCCACCGTGCTCGAGTTATCCTGAACCCATCAACGCACCCGGAGGCATCAATGAAAAAAACCGTTATCGCCAGCATCCTCGTCCTTGCCTCAAGCCTGAGTCCGGCGCTCGCCAGTCCCGCGCAAGACCTGTTCGATCAGGCGACCTTCTTCATCGGGTTTACTTACGCCGGGTACGGCAAAGTGCCCAATTTTAGGGACCTGCGCAAGCAGTACCAACCCGAACTCGACAAGCGTTGCGGCACGGACCAAGCCTGCGGCTACGACAAGGGGCTCGAGGTGATCGACGTGATCCTCAAAGCCATCGGTGATCCATTCATGAAGGTTTTCACCGAAACCGAAGCCTTAGATCAGCAGCTTCGTGCCGGAGGCGAAGGACGCGCCCTGCCCCGCGTCGGTCTACTGACCCGTGCCAGCAAAGACGGTCTGATCGTCGCCCGGACTTACGACGGCGAGGCCGCCTGGGAGGCCGGAATCGAACGTGGCGACACGGTGCTGAGTGTGAACGGTAAACCCGCCACGCTCGAGGTGTTGGCCAGCGCCGAACTCGAGAAGAAGCCGGTGGTGTTGAGCGTCTCTCGGGCCGGTGGCAAGGCGCAAGAATTTTCGTTGAAGGCCGTTCAACCCGATCAGGGTGTCAAGCCGTACACCATGCCCGCGCCAAAAAACGTGCTGGTGATTCACGTGCCAGATTTTTACTGGTCCGGCGAGGTCGCCAAGAAGATCAACCAGCTCGTGCGCAAAGCCGACAGTGATGGCGTGAAAGGCATCATCGTTGATGTCCGTGACAGCGAATCCGGCTTTGACAGCGAGGCGCTGCTCGCCACTGCGCCATTCATCAGCAAGGGCGGTTTCACCTACGACCGGCGCTTTGTGGACCAAGATCAAACGATCACGCTCGATGGCAACAAACTCTTCGTCAAGGGTGAAAAGGGCCAAGCGCAAACCCTGGCGCAACTCGATAAGCTCTCATTGACCAAATTGCCGGTGGCGGTGCTGGTCAACAAATACACCGAAAACAGCGCCGAAATGTTCGCGCATTTCTTGCAGAGCGCCAAACGTGCCAAAGTCTACGGTGAACCCAGCATGGGAGTGCTGAACATCTCCGGCGGAGCGGAGGGCGAACTGATCAGCGGTCACGTCCTGAACCTCTCGACTTTGCGGATGCTCGAGTTGGATGGCAAAGCCTTCCCGAACGCGATCACGCCGGATGTCAGTGTGCCGGACGACCTGAGTGCGCTCGCCGCCGGGAAGGACCCGGTGCTCGAGCGGGCACTGGCCGACCTTCAGTAATGGCCGACCTTCAGTAATCCCACAACCCTCGAGCCCTAAATTTCAGAGGAGAACCCATGAAGCGCAGCCTGATCCGATCACTCGCCACCATTTTGACCGTCGCCGCCACCGGCCTCGCCGGAGCGCTCGCCAGCCCCGCCCAAGACCTGTTTGACCAGGCCACCTTTTTCCTCGAGTTTCAATACTACGGGCCGAGCAAACTGGATTTGAAAGCCTTGACCGGCAAATACCAGACGGAATTGGACAAAGCCTGCGCGGACACCAAAGACACCTGCGCCTACGACAAGGCCGAACCGTTGATTGCGACCATGCTCTCAGATTTGGAAGACAAGCACGCCTACTACCTGACCGCCGAAGATGTTGCCCAAGAATCGGCCCAGGTCTCTGGAACGGCCTCCTCGCCGAGCCCACGCATCGGCATCACCCACACGGGCTTCGTCGAGGCCGACGGCAAACGCCAAGGCCTCGGCGGACTGACCCCAGAGGCCGTGCAAGCCCTTCAGGAGGGCAAAGCGAAACTGCTCTCCAATGACCGTCTGGTCACCAGCGTCCTGCCGAACAGTCCCGCCGAAAAAGCTGGACTGAAGGCCGGAGACCGTTGGACCGGTTACAACGGCACGGCCTTCTCGAGCTTCACCAACGTTCAAGACTACGCCAAGTTCTTTGCGGCCTTCGGCGAAAAAATCAGGGCCGGCGAAACCGTGACCATGATGCTGGTGCGCGGCGTGGAACGCACGAAACTCGAGATTGCCCTCAAAGGCGAAATCGTCAATCTGGTGGTTTTCCCCAGCTTGGACGTGCAGGCCAACGGCATTGCAATTTTAAGACTGCCCGATTTCTTTATTCAGGGTGTTGGGCAGCGCGTACACGATCTGGTCCGTGAGGCGCAAAGCAAAAACGTCAAAGCCATCATTTTGGACATGCGCGGCAACGGTGGCGGTTTGGGCAACGAACGCGCCATCGCCGGAGGAGCCTTCTTTGAGAACCCCGAAAACATGCGCCGCGTGCCGCGTTACAACGCGGCCACACAAACCGTCGAAGAGGTTTTTAAAAACGGTGCGTTCGTGCAACGGCTGCTGAACGGTCCAGAGTTGGGCAAGCAACCCGTGAACAACCCGGTGCTGTGGAAAGGCCCGATGGTCGTTTTGATCGATGAGGGTTGCGCCTCGGCGTGCGAGTACATGGCGGCGTACTTTCAACGCCTGAAACGTGCACCAGTGATCGGATCGCCCAGCCTAGGGATTGGCAACACCAACACCCAACGCTTCGGATTGATCAACGGGGCCGCCGCCGCCTTCCCAACCCTGCGGGCCACCTGGAGCGACGGTGTGCCACTGCCCGAACAAATCACGCCAGATGTCGTCTCGACCAGCGATCTGTACACGATCTTTGAGACCGGACGCGATTCCAACCTCGAGAAAGCCTTCGAAGTCCTCGGGCTATAACAACGCAAACGCGATCTGGAGCCCTCGAGCCAAGCCCAAAGACTCTGGCTCGGGGGCTCTTCCTTTGATCTGGTCTTTTGATCTGGTCTTTTGATTGGTGCGCTTTGAGGTCTGGCCCACACCGGCCCAAACCTCAGACTCTGCTAGACTCGAGGTATGAACAGAATCCTCGTCTGTATTGCAGTGTTTTTATTGTTTACCGGTTGCGCCATCCCCGAATCCGAACAGTTGCGCAAGGAAAACATTGATTTAAAAGCGCAACTCGAGACGGTCACGCAGGAACGTGATGCCCTGAAATTGCAGATCGAATCGATTCGCAAAGCGCTCGAGGCTCCGGCAATTGTTCCAGATTCGGCTGCACCGGGTGAATCCAGTTCAGGTGCTCCAGTGCCGAACTCGAGCACGCCGGACACGGGAACGGTTCCGCCCGAGGTCGCTCCAGTCAACCCAGGCTCGAGCAGTGATTCTGGTGTCACGCCAGCACCATCCGAGAAGATGCCAGAAACGCCAACGCCAGAACAACCCGTCAGGCCGCAATCGACGGCCCCAGTCACGCCGAGCCCAGAGGCTGAAGGCGGTGGCGCAGCCGTCACGACCAGCCCACTGTACAAGTATGCGAACCAGGTCGTGCAGGCCGCCACAAACTACCGGGTCCAAACCCAGCAGGTCCCACCGACCGATTGCTCGCTCGGGTACAGCGCTGGACTCAACAAGGTCGAACGCTCCACGCAGGTCAAACGCTGCGAGGTGCAACCGCTCGAGAACAACCAGTTTCGGGTGCGGCTCGAGAGCATCGACGGCGGCGTCGTGATCGCACCCTGACGGCAGCGTCGTGATCGCACCCTGACGGCAGCGTCGTGATCGCACCCTGATTTAGCGGTAGTGCTTGAGCAGTTCCCTCGAGATGACCAGGTGTTGAATCTCGCTTGAGCCCTCGCCGATGCGGGTCAGGCGGGCATCGCGCCAGTACCGTTCGAGCGGGTATTCCTTGATGTAGCCATACCCACCAAAAATCTGAATCGCCTGATCGCAGGCTTTGACCCCGACCTCGCTTGAAAAGAGTTTCGCCTGTGCCGCCGCCATCGTGTAATCGCGGCCCGCATCGCGCAATGCCGCCGCCCGCAGGTACAGCATCCGTGCCGCCTCGAGTTCGGTGCTCATCTCGGCGAGTTTGAAACTGATGGCCTGAAACTCGGCGATGGGTTTGCCGAACTGCTCACGCTCGAGTGCGTAACGGGTGCTCGCCTCGAGTGCGGCGCGACCCAAGCCCACCGCCATCGCCGCAATGCCGATGCGTCCACCGTCGAGCACCCGCATCACGTCTTTAAAGCCCTGCCCTCGGGTCCCAAGCAGCGCGGTTTTGGGCACGAACATGTCCTCGAAGATCAGCATCGCCGTGTCGCTCGAGTTCAAACCCAACTTGTCCTCTTTGCGTCCGATGCTCAGGCCCGGCGTTTCACGGTTGAAGACGAAGGCGCTCAGGCCATCGGTTTTCGAACGCCCATCCCTGGGTGCGTCCGTGCGGGCGTTGATGACGTAAGTGCCCCCAACCGATCCCTGCGTGATGAAGATTTTCGAGCCATTGATGACGAAGCCGCCGTCCACCCCTCGTGCATTCGTGCCCATGCCGCCGGAGTCGCTGCCGCTGCCGGGTTCGGTCAATCCCCACGCGCCGAGGCGTTTGGCGCTGGCGAGGTCGGGCAGGAATTCACTTTTTTGGGCCGGCGTTCCGGCAACCATGATGTGACCGCTGCACAGCGAATTGTGCGAGGCGACCGTCAAGGCCAAGCTGCCATCGACGCTGGCGATCTCCTCGATGATCCGGGCAAATGTGGCCGTCTCGAGCGCCGAACCGCCGTACATTTCTGGCGTTTGTGCCCCCATCACGCCCATCGCACCGAGTTTTTGCACCAGTGCGTGCGGGAATTCGTGCGTCTGATCGCGGTTGGCTGCGCCGGGTGCGACCTCGGATTTCAGGAAGTCCCGCAGGGTCTCGAGGATGTCCTGCTGTTCGCGGTTCGGTTCGAACCAGAGTGGGGTGACGGTGCTGGGCTTGACGGGTTCGCTGAGTGTGGTCATTTTGGCCTCCGGGAGATGCAAAAAGGATAACACTTTTTCTAAATTTCACAAAAAAGCGTCATATGTTAAATGCTAACCGGCGCGACAAGTGGCATGTACAGATTTTGAGTCCTTATTTGCTCGAGAAAACCTGAGTCACCCCGAACATTGAATCCGATTGCTCAGAAATTCCGAGACTCGGGAAAGCCCCGCTGAAACTATCCAGAAACCCGTCTGCCAATGCCCTCGGCAACCAATGAGACCAAAAGTGTGTTCGCACTGACACCCTCTATACCGGCACGCTCAAGCAACGCAGCGTGCAAACTTTTTGGCAGGCGGGCCA
>JANOWZ010000293.1:0-1742 GCA_031418155.1 Deinococcales bacterium | reverse complement strand
GCATCTTTGGCACCTCGAGCAATGTCACGAACCGCACTCATCAACGTGCTTGCGCTCAGGCTGAAGGTTCCGGGATAACCGGTGTGCTCATTGCTTTTCCCGAACGACAACGCGGGCAAACGCCAGATGTTCACCGAGTCTGGCAACCGCTCAAGCGCCAAATCCAAAAAACGTTCGACCAGCAGCAGATCCGTGACGACCGGCAAGTGCGGGCCGTGCTGCTCGAGCGCCCCAACCGGCAGCACCAGTGCGGCGTTGCCTTTCTCGAGGTCTCGAATCTCCATCCAAGTCAAGCGGGTGACGTCACGCATGGCGGAGTCTAACCGACAAGCCGGATGGCCTACTGAAGCCTGCGCCATTCATCGGACGCGCAACAGTCACCAACAGTTCATACTGATTTCAAGACCGAGCGAGAAGCGCTCGAGACGCGAAAGGGGTGCGAAATGCACGGGATGGAACTGCGACTGACCGAACTCAAAGCCAAACAAGAAGCCCTTCTGCTCGAGGCAGAACGCAACCGCCTGCTCAAACTGGCACATGGACCACGCCAAGCCTGGAAGCTCTCGAGCCTGCTCCGCCGCAAGCCGAAGTTTAACGTCGCTCAAGCCTAAACGCGACCTGAATGCCAAACCGCTCCCGTGAAATGACGAGGGGCGGTTTTCGTTTGACTGCCCACTGCAAACCTTTGCAAAATGGCGGTAGACTTCTCTCGAGCAAAAATTCCATTCCTCGAGACTCTTGGAGGTCGTCATGTCATACCAACTTCCCAGCCCTGCCAAATCCGTTCGCACCGCTCCTAACACCGTGTACTTGGTTTCGAGCGGCGACTTGCGCGAAACCGCCAACCAAACCTGCTGGCCCGCGCAGCAAGAAATGGAAGCCAAACTCGAGGCCGCCTTCGCCGAACTGGGCTGGAAAGTCAAACGCGCCCACGAGTTCGACCCGGAACGCGGACACGGTTTCATCTCGAGCCAACGTCAAGGCATGGATGTCTTCGCCCGAATCCCCAAAAACGCGCCGTTGGTTGTCGCCGAGGCCGTCTGGCAGTACAGCCATCACGTGCTGCCCGGAATGCGCGACCACACCGGCCCAATCCTGACCGTGGCGAACTGGAGCGGCCTCTGGCCCGGACTCGTCGGGCTGCTGAACTTGAACGGTGGACTCTCCAAGATGGGCGTGAAATTCTCAAGTCTCTGGAGCCTCGATTTCACCGATGCGTTCTTCAAGAAGGGCCTGAAACGTTGGCTCGAGCGAGGCGAGATCAAACACGACCGGTCGCACGTGCGCGATTTGAAACTTGCGAAGCTGCCGAAACCCGAGGCCGAATTGGGACGGGCACTGGCGGCGCAACTCAGGCTCGAAAAGGCAATCATCGGGGTCTTCGACGAGGGTTGCATGGGCATGTACAACGCGATCATCGACGATGAAATGCTGAACCCTACCGGGATTTACAAGGAACGCCTATCGCAATCCGCTCTGGTTGCCGAAATGCGAAACGTCAAAGGGAAAGAGGCGAAGGCGGCGCTCGAGTGGCTGCTCAATCGCGGCATGACCTTCGCGTTCGGCACGAAAGGCAAGAGTGAACTGACGCAAAAACAAACGCTCGAGCAGTTGAAAATGTACATCGCCGCCGTTCGCATCGCCGACGATTTCGGTTGCGACGCGATTGGCATTCAGTACCAGCAGGGTTTGAAAGACATGGCCCCGGCAAGCGATCTGGTCGAGGGCTTGCTGAACAACGT
>JANOWZ010000292.1:0-11801 GCA_031418155.1 Deinococcales bacterium | reverse complement strand
TGGAGAAGAGCGTTGCGAAATCCTGATCGGTGTAGATCGTACCGAATTCGTCACGCAGTCGGGTGATGGCGTTGCCTTTGGGCAGGATGGCGTGGATGACTCGGGTGGTGTCTCGCGGGATGGTTGGAACTTTTTGTGGTTTGATCATCGTTCATTTTTGCGCTTTTGAACCGACTTCGCCACCGGTATCCAATCTTGTCATCACCCCCGATTGCGCCCAGGGCGAACGAACGGATTGGCACTTTGAGGCTGGCGCTCATTGCGCTGGGAATGCTCGAGGTTTTTCTGAAATACTGATCGCTGCTGACGGTGACGTGACCACTTGCGGGTTCAAAACCAGGCCCTCTCACCGGCTTGAATCCAGTGTCGGCGAACGCGCTGCTCAGGGCGATGATCGAAGCGAAGATGGTTGCTGTCAACTTTTTCATGATGACCTCTTTCTCGAGCCTTGGATCTCGCCGGGCTTGGCTCAATGCCCAACAGATCGCAGGATTGCAGGGTCAGGTTCTAGGTCGGTAAGGGTTGATCTGGAAGCGGTAAAGAAAGGTAAAGAGATCTGGTGTAGACGATCATGGCTCGAGCATCAACATGTTCTCGAGCCGCACAATCGTGTTCGGATTACTCGTAACGCAACGCCTTGATCGGGTCCATACGGCTGGCGGCAAAGGCTGGATACCAGCCGAAAAACACGCCGACCGCGAACGAGAAGGCGAAGGCGACCAGCACCACCAGCGGTGAAACCACCGTGTCCCAGCCCGCCGTGGCAGAAATCACCCTAGCCGCGCCGATGCCGCCGAGCACACCGAGGAGGCCGCCGATGCTCGAGAGCATGATCGCTTCGATGATGAACTGCGCGACGATTTCACCGGGAATCGCGCCGAGCGCCATGCGAATGCCAATCTCTCGGGTGCGTTCGGTCACGGACACCAGCATGATGTTCATGATGCCGATGCCCCCAACCAGCAACGAGATCGCAGCGATGCTCGAGAGCAGCGTGGTGATCACGCCGAGGGTGCCACTGGCGGTGGCGAGCAATGCCGATTGGCTGCGAACCGTGAAGTCATGATCGCTAGGGTCTGGCAACAGCCCGTGCGCCTCGGTGACGATGGCGGTGATCTGCTGCTCGAGCCCAGGAATCGCGGCCTCGTTCGGGGCTTGCACGTAAATGTGGTTGACGGTATCCGAACCCAGCAGTTGGGTTTGCGTCGCCAGGAACGGTACGTAGACAAATTGATCGACGTTTGAAAATCCTTGGTAGCCCTGGGCGGCAGCCACGCCGATCACCTGGTAGCGGTTTTCTTTGATCAGCACGGATCGTCCAATCGGGTTAAGCCGCCCAAACAACCGGTCGGCAATGTCTGCGCCGAGCACGACGTTGGCGCTGTCGGTGCGGTCACTTTTGGGTGACAGGAATTGCCCTCGAGCGAGCGTCAGACCTCGAGCCCCGGCGTAGTTGGACCAGGTGCCGATCACGGTCGCCATCGAGGTTTTTGAGCCGAGCCTGACCGGGACTTTGCCGGATTGTTCTGGAATCACCGGGATGCCCTTGAGGCCATCGCGGAGTTGGTTGGCATCGTCCGGGTAAAGTTGTGGCGGACCGTCTGTCGCCCGTCCGTTCGGTGGATCTTGCGATCCAATGATGATCAAGCCGCTGCCTAGTCCTTTGATCTGCGCCGAAATCTGCGTGCCTGCCCCTTCGCCGAGGCTGACGAGCGCCACCACCGAACTGACCCCGATCACCACCCCAAGCGTGGTCAGGATCGAGCGCAGTGGGTTGGCGCGAATCGCGCGGAAGGCCAGACCGAAATAATCGAGTGGTCTCATGCGTCCACCTCGGGCAAACTGGCCAGCAATACTTGGGCCTGCACAGGCTCGAGGTTGGTTTGATCGGCCTGGATTTTGCCATCACGGATGCTGATGGTGCGTTGCGTGTGCCGGGCGATCTCGAGGCCGTGCGTGACCAGAATGACCGTGTGACCTTCGCGGTGCAATTGCTCGAACAGGGCCATGATCTGCAAGCCGGTGCGCGTGTCGAGGTTGCCGGTCGGTTCGTCGGCCAAGAGCACGCCTGCACCTCCAGCGAGGGCTCGAGCGATGGCGACACGCTGCTGTTGACCACCGGAGAGTTGGCTGGGCTGGAACTCCGAACGGTGTGCCATGCCGACCCGCTCGAGTGCGGCCATGGCCCGTTCGCATCGCACTTTGGGGCCAAGCCCCTGGTACATCAGTGGCGTTTCGACGTTGGCCAGTGTCGACTCGCGGGGGATCAGGTTGAAATTCTGGTAAACGTAACCGACGCTGCGGCTGCGCAAACGGGCGAGCGCATTGCGTCCTAGATCGGCAACGGGTTGCCCATCCAGGTGGTACTCACCTTCGCTGGGTCGGTCGAGCAAACCAATGATGTTCATCAGCGTCGTCTTGCCGGAACCGGATGGTCCCATGATCGACAGGAACTCACCGGAGTTGATCTGTAAGTTCACGCCACGCAGGATGGGCAGCAGTTCACCAGCCATCGGAAAACTTTTTTTGACGCCGCGCAACTCGAGGTTCATGGTTGCGCCTCAGAATCCAACGGCCTTGCCGATGCCATTCGCGGGCGCTTTGCCCGGACCGGAAATGGGCACTGGCAGCAGCACGACAGTGCCCGGCTCGAGGCCTTTGACGGCAATGTTCGTGCCATCATCGAGGCCGGTCGTGACCTCGACCTGCCGAACTTGCGTGCCGGAACGCACCTCGACGATGGTTTTTTCGCCCACGCTTTGCAAGGCGGTGAGTGGCACGAGCGGCACGTTCTTGACGTGCTGCGTGATGAACTCGGCGGTCGTTGCCAGACCCGGCGTCAGCTTGGCATCACCCGCGTCAAGCCTCGAGTCCACCTGGTAGTAGTAGATCGGGTCGCGGAACTTTTTGACCTGACCAATGCGGCTGATTTTCGCCTCGAGCGGATCGCCTTGCAGCGCCTCGATGCTGGCCTTGACACTCATGCCAAGCTTAAGGTTCGGCAGGTCGTTTTCCGAGACGCGCGACTCGACCAGCCAACTCGAGAGGTCCGCGATTTGCGCCAGTGTCGCATCAGCCCCAACCGCCTGCCCGACCGCCACAGAAATGTCGGTCAGTGTACCCGTCATCGGAGCTTTGATCTCATTGGCCGTGCGTTGTGCCTCGAGCACTTGGCGTTGAGCGGTGCTGGCTTTGAGTTGCGCCTTGGCGCTTTTGATCGCGTTGCTGCTTGCTTGCAGGGACTGTTTGACCCGCAACTTTGCACCCTCGAGCACGATGCCTGCTTGTTCGAGCGCTGTGCGGGCCTGATCTCGAGTGATCACCGCAATCACCCCGAGTTTCAAATCCTCCTCGGCGTGAAAGAGTTGCACCTGTGCTGCATCAAAAGCCAGTTGTGCCTGTCTCACCGCAGCCTGTGCAAGAACCCGATCCGGTTCGCTCGTGGCGCGAAGACCATTCAAGCTCGCCTCAAGGCTGGCAATCTGCGCATCCTGGGCGGCAATCTGCGACTCGAGTGCGCTCGCATCGAGCCGCATCAACACCTGGCCTGTCTTGACCTTCACGCCCGGTTTGACCAGGACCTCGGCAATCACCCCACCGCTTTTGGTGTAGATCGTCGTTTGATGGCGCGGCACGACCTGACCAGGCGCGTTGACCGAAACGGTGATGCTGCCGCGTTTGACCGTGATTGTCTTGCGGTTGGCGTTGAGATCCGTTTTGTTTGGGCGCAGCCAAAACCAGCCCGTCACACCAGCGGCAACGATCACCAGCGCGGTTCCCATCAGGATGGAGGTTCGCATGTTCACCTCAAATCTGCCCGGCCCGAAGAGAGGGTTCGTGCTCGAGGCCAGTGGATTGAAGGTAGTGGACTGAAGTTTGAAATTGGTAAAGATGTCTTGCTCAGTCTGCTTTCAAGCTTCAACCACGCCCAAGAAGTCCCGCGTGCCCAAACCGTCGCACCCGGCAATTCAACCGCTCGCGTGGGTCGGGTCAATGTTGGAATTCGCAGCGATCTGCATGACCAGGTGCGTCTGGCCGCATTTGAAGGACGCACCAGTGTTCAAGCTGTTGTAGAGCAGGCACTCGAAGAATATTTCAAATCTCACTGACACACTCACATGTGTGTGATTGTGTGAGATCAAAAACAACCGTGTCTACCAGGGGTTTTGAATTCTAAGGGTGGGCCTTATGGCGAAGAACAATCCGTATCCTCGAGTTTGGGTTGCCGGTCGCGCCGTGGCCGCACACCGCCTGGTCGCGGCCACCATCCTCGAACGTGACCTCGAGCCTGGTGAGGTCGTGCATCACATCAACGGGGACAAGACAGATAATCGGCCCGAGAATTTGCGGGTGCTGCCGTCGCAACAACATCACATGGTCCTCGAGCATCTTGAACGCCGTAAGGCTCGCGGCATCGAACCGTTGTTCGACGCTACTGTGATCCTCGAGAAGTTAGGACAGTGAAGAAAGCCCGCTTGCACGGGCCTTTACGGTTCTTAAAACTGATCCCTGTCCTCTTGGTGATTCCAGTCTTGGCTACGAACCCTTTGGAGCGGGTAGCGACAACCTTCGGGGGTTGTCGCTACCCGAGCGGCACAGATGGCATGTTGACCATCAATGAATATCAACGCACTTCGAGGATCAAGGTGATGGTGCCATTATCACCGGTCAGCTTGTTCTTGAGGGCCACCTCGAGCTTGTGAACACCTTTGGGCGTGCCCGCTTTTGCCCTAACAAGGAAGGTCAGGTTGTCATTCGCGCCGCCACCCAACGCACGAGTAAGCGATACGGAAATCTGCTTTGGTCCTTTGACAGAAACAATCTTCAGGTGACCTGATGGCAAGTTCACTCCGATGGCGCCCAGGGCTAACGAGCGGATGGGTACTTTGAGGCTGGTGCTCATTGCTCTGGGAATGCTCGAGGTTTTTCTGAAATACGGGTCGCTGATGACGGTGGCGTGACCACTCGCGGGTTCAAAACCGAGTCCTTTGACCGGCTTGAATCCCGTGTCGGCGAACGCGCTGCTCAGGGCAATGATCGAAGCGAAGATGATGACAGATATTTTTTTCATGACGACCTCTTTCTCGAGCCTTGGATTTCGTTGGGTTTGGCTCAAGGCCCAACGGATCGCAGGATCGTAGGATCATCCTGATTTGAAAGTATGCCCACCGGCTGTTTGCCCGCTGAGTTGTGGCTGAAGCGCGACCGGAAAATATTTGTCAGATCAACTGAAGTTACGCAGCGAGTTTCAGAATCCCATCTGAAGCCCAGCAAATCCGAAATGGCTTGACAAGACCAGCACGAACACCGAGGCTACCAGCATGAACCGCAAGATGATCGACATTTACAGCGACTACCTGATCACCAACTTCGGTCAAGCCACCGCTACCAGCCTCTCGAACGTCCTCAACGGTGAACTCAGTCACGACAGCATCACCCGATCTCTGGCAGATCGTGAACTGACCAGCAAAGGCTACTGGCAACAAGTGAAACCCACCATCCGAGAAATCCAAGACGATCACGCCAGCCTCAGTGTTGACGATGTCATCGTTGAGAAGCCGCACAGCTAAGAATCTGGTGTGATCGGCTACTATTATGATCACAGCAAAGGCCGGAGTGTGAAAGGCATCAACATCGTTGATGTGACCTACGTTGCCCCCACTGCTCGAGTGCCGTTGGATTTCGTGATGGTCAAGAAACTCGAGGTGAATTGTTCGGGCGTTTGCTTGCTGGTGATGATTTGCAAGGTCAACCATTCGTCACCGCCAACGAAACGAATGCCATTCTTGAAGCTCGAGTCTTGCGTCCATGAGGTCGGACGTTTGAAACTCCAACCTCGGGTTGCATCTGAAAAATCAGTCAGGGTGAACTCGGCTGGATTCGTGGCCTCCCCTTGGGCTTGAACTTGTGCGGCTGAGATCAACGCGGTCGTTACCAACAGGCTGAGGACAAACGGACGCGGCAGGTTTCGTAGCGTGTTCATGGAAACTCCTTTTTGGACATCCGCGAACCTTCGACGTGCAACGCTGGGCGCTCTCGCAGCGCCTCCCGCAAATCGTGCGTGACCTGATGGGCCGCAAGGTCTTTCACACCAACGTCCACGGCACATACATCACGATCCAAGAGATTGACGAAAACGGCAATCAGATCAATTACGAAATCTATTTGGAACTGAGCAGACGAAACGGGAAGACCCTGAACCTGGTCGTCTCGAGCGCCTTCCCTCGAGATGCCGACAAGATTGCGAAACGCCCGAGGGAGCATCAAATCAGGTTCGCCGTATTGGTGTTCAACACGCAGTCTGGCAAGCCGATTCGACGGCAGCACCAATGAAGAAGGCCCGCTTGCGCGGGCCTCTTCAGTTCTTAAAACTGATCCCTGTCCTCTTGGTTATTCCAGTCCTGGCTAGGAACCCTTGCGGGCGGGGCTGAAACGATTCGGCTCGCGCCGTCTTGGGGATATATCTCAGCAAAAAAAGTATAGCATTTTTATGTGTTTTGGTACATATTTTCATAAATTTTCTCAAAAAATCGACACGAAAATAGGGTTGAATCATGGCTCATTCAGAATCGAAATCTCTAAAAAATTTCAGCCAGTGAAGGGGTCCACGTGAGCGAATCTGAGCGCTGTCTCGAGTTGCTGAATCTGATCTGGGCTGAGGGTTTCTGGGTTCAGGTGATCGACACCAGTCCCGAACCATTCCGTGCTCGAGTCCTGTGCTACGACGATTCCGTACCAGAGTTCGAGGACTTCGGCGTTTCGCGGGTCGCGGCGCTCGAGTCCTTGTGGGTTGTGATGGTCACAGGGTTGCGGCTCGAGGCGTGAATTGCTGATCAACCACCATCTCGATCAGCATCTCAGGTTCCGGGTTTGCGTGGGTTAAGCGGCGCATCCGGCGCGTCCTCAAGTGACCATTCCATCGAAACCTCAGGCAGTGCCGCTTCGGAGGTCGCCTTGAGCTTGGAAAGGTCCACCTCGGCGCTGGCCGTGTTGGGCACCGTGCGAAACACAAAACGATACAGGCGGCGTAAGAACCGCTTGCCGATCAGTTCAATTCGGGCTCGCATGGTGGTTTCACTGCTTGAAGTTCGCATGGTCAGGTCAGGCGCGTGTCTCGGGCTTTGAGGCAAGTGATCGAGGTCCACAAAAGCTGTGGGTGTCGTGCTTTGTGAGACTTGACCTCGACTTCAGCAGAGTCTGACTGTTGCAGATGAAATCGGCAAGTAATCCTGACCTGGGCAGCGACACGGCCATGAAGGACACAACCTTGAAGTGCCCGGTACGGGCACTTCAATCACTGCTTTCTTAGGGTCCGGTTCAGATCTCGTGTTCAGGCTCGAACTGGTGACCAAGTCAAGTGGTGACACGCAAGCGCCGCATCATGGCCGTCTTCTTGTTTTGATGTGATTTCATGCGTTGCAACACGTTGTCCAAGAACGAGACCGCCTCAGTGATGTACGGCCCCTTGTTGAGCATCACACATTCGGCCCGGCCCGACATGGCCGCATCCGTGACCTCAGCACGGGTCGGTACGCCTTTTTTGGCCAGCGACTCGAGCACCTGCGTGGCCCAGATCACCGGAACGTGTGCCGCTTCGCACAACCAGAGGATTTGCTCTTGCACTTCGGCCAAGCGTTCAAAGCCAATCTCGACACCAAGATCACCACGGGCGACCATCACCGCCACCGGGGCGTGTTGCAGGGCGCTCAAGATCAGGTCAGGCAGGTTCTCGAAGGCTTGGCGATTCTCAATCTTGAGGATGATTCCCAGGTGCTGCCCACCCAAGCGGTCGAGTTCGGCCATCAGGGCCTCGATGTCCTCGCGCTGACGCACGAACGATAAGGAAACCATGTCGCCGTGCTCAACGATGAACTTCAAGTCTTCGAGGTCTTTGCTGGTCAGGGCGGACAGCTTCAGGTCGGTATCCGGCAGGTTGATGCCTTTCTCCGCCCGGAGTTTTGCCTTGCCGCCGATGACATGCGTGACCTCAACCTCAAGCCACTGCGAATCAACACAACGAATGATTCCGGAAATCTTGCCATCATCAAACAAAATGCGCTGACCAGGCTGGGCATCAACAAACACCTGCGACAGGGTACAGGCGATTTGAGCAGGTTGAACTTCGTCCACCTCAAGTCGCGCGTTTCGACCAGGTATTTGCTCGCGGGTCAATCGCAAGGCATCACCGGCCCGAAGTTCAAGCGCCTGCGGAAGTGCTGGCAATTGGCCGATTGCTCCCTCGAGTATTTGTTGGCCAGCGCGGTACAGACGGATCGCCATGCTTGAGGTCAGGTAGAGCGTGCGTTCACTTGTGCAGATGCAACCACCCGGCGTGAGCTCGAGCACCGTCAGCCAGCGATGGCGACCTCGGGCATCGTGCAGGTACAACCGATCATCTGCGCGAGCCGCTGCCAGCAACGCGGCATCAACCGGGACCTGGACGCACCCCTCCGGCGTTTGCAGGTTGGGGTGAAGCTTGGAGGCGCTCAGGAACAAATGGGCCGGGATCGTCACCCGCCCGAACGGATCGCGTTGGGGTTTGACCTTGAGCACCTCCGGTCCGCGAGCCAAAGGACCCGTGCGCAATTTCGGGCCAGCCAGATCGAAGGCCACCCGGCATTGGCGTCCAAGTCGAACCGACTCGAGCTGCTGATTGGCAACCATCCGCGCCCAAGTTTCGGCCTGGTCATGGGCGCAGTTGACGCGCATGATGTCCATGCCGTTCTCGAGCAGCTTGCCGATCAACACCGAATCGTCTGCGGCCTCGCTCGGCATCGTCACCATGATCCGCACCAGACGGTGCTTCGGGTTCGGGCCGAGCAAACGGGTTGTATGGTTGCGCAACAATCGATCTCCGGCCCTGGGATCGAGTTCGGCCGGTTGAGCCTCGTTCTGGCTCGAGTCTGCCATGCGACCCAAAGCCCTCAGGACGGCATCAAGGGTCGGGAGGACGTTGGCTTCCATGCGCCCAAGTGAACTGAGTCCCAGCCGTTGCAGTTCAAGTTGACGATCCCGCAGGTCATGACGGCGCACGGCCATGTAATGCACCAGGTTGCGCACGCTCTTGCGGTAAGGGGCACGCACCCGTTTGATGTCCTGCGCGAACTCCTGCTCGAGCGCCAGGGCTTCGGCCCGCAATCGGGCGAGGTTGGCCCTGACCGTCAGGAGGTGTTGCAACTCAAACCCGTTGGCTTTCACCTTAACCATCCTCCGCCTGGTTCTTGACGGTGGTGTCAGCCCTGGACAAGTTCGTTTGACAAGCCCTCTCAAGTAGCCGTGCCGCAAGATCACAACCAAGCGAAACGCACCCCATGAAAAGGAGCGTTTCGGTGTTGTTTTGCTCACCCTGACCGCTTGTTTATTTCAGGCTGGCTGAAACCCTTTTGGGGTGGGTGCTGAAGCGATTCGAGTTTTCACTCGTCTTGGGCTCACACTTCAGTAGCGACAAGGTATCACGACGAAAATGTTCTGTCCGTGTCTACCCTCTGGCGGTTTTGCATCGTGCAGTTTGATTGCAGCCAGCAATCTCGAGCCATGAAGTGCTGATAAACCTCGTTATCATCACTCGATTTTTCATCCCAGTCTTTACAATTATTGCATTTTGTAATATATTGTTTTGGTGAACGTCATCGCGCCACGCACCCTTCGCGCTTTCGCGGAACACCATCCCGAAGCCGAAGAACCGCTCCGCGACTGGTACAACCACCTGCGACGCATCGAACCCCAGAATTTTGCGGAACTCAAAACACACTTCAACAGCGTGGACGCTGCAAGAAGCAAAGAGGACCTGATCGTGTTCATCTTCGATGTTGGTGGCAACAAATACCGTGTCGTTTGCGGCATCAATTTCACCTCGAGCACCGCTTTCATCAAACGGATCATGACGCACGACGAGTACACCCAATGGAACAAACAGGGGAGGCCACTATGACCGCCAGCACCGCAACCAGCACCAATCACGACGACACGCATATCAACCTCGAGCAGACACAAAACGCTTGGCTGGCCTTCCAAAACCACGCGCACATCAAACGACCCGAGACGGAAGGCGAATACCTCGAGCTTCACGCCCTCCTTGATGACCTGACGAACCGTTACGCGATGGACGACGCAACCTTTGGACCACTGATCGACCTGATCAGCCGTTACATGCTCGAGTGGGAGAACACGAACGACCCGTGGGCGCAAACCCCGAGCACGCCACGCGACGCGCTCGCCAGCCTGATGCGTGACCGTGGCACAACGCAGTACCAACTCGAGAAAGACGGCGTGATCGCGCAGAGCACGCTCTCACAAGTTCTTTCGGGTAAACGGCAGATCAGCAAAGGTGCGGCGAAAAAGCTGGCCGCATTCTTCGGGGTTTCACATGTGGTCTTTCTTTAGCCTGCTGAACTTACGCACGCGACATCTGGCAGAAATTTTAGAACCGGCGCGACTCGAATTCTCGAGACCCAAAATCGACCATTTGCTCATTTAACGCTCAGAGATGAGGGTTTTGGATTTAGATTTCGTAACCACTGTGTATCTGCAATCGAGATTTGAAGCAATCGAGAAGTGACTCAGAATTAGGCTGCGTAACTTCAGTAGCCTGTTCAAAACTCGAGTGGGAGAACACGTCTCCCTCGTTAAGACCGGGAGCAGGCCATAGATACTACTTGATCATCATAACGCTTACTCGTCACATCGTAAATTACCAGAAGTGGTTATAGGCGTATTTGGATTCCGAACGTGGTCGTGCGTTTCATCGCTGAACAACTCTGTATCACTGACACGAAACTGACACGAATAGGGGTAAGGTACGGACATGACTGCATCGGAACAATCATGATTCCGAAAGCTGCCTTTTTGCATCGGGTGTTGGTGATCGATGATGAACCCGAAATGCGCAGCTTGATTCAGCGCGGCTTAAGGCTGGCTGGGTACGCCGTCGAAACCGTTGATGGTGGCGAGGCTGGACTCAAGGCGGCCAACCGTGAACGACCAGATTTGGTGCTCTTGGATTTGATGATGCCTGGATTTGATGGCTTTGAAACGCTCAAGCGGTTGTGCGCGATTGCGCCGCATCTCAAGGTCATTGTGCTTTCGTGCCATGATCAGCCCGAGGATCGGCAGCGTGCAGCGAATGCAAATTTGTTTTTGGTGAAACCCGTTCCGTTTGGTGTGTTGCTCGAGTCGATTCAGGCAACAATTGCCTTTCCGTTAACTTCGATCCTGGCTTAATTTAGAAAGAGCCAACGGTTCCAAGACCGCTTATCCTGCAACTTTGTACGTGTCTGAGAGGGGCTGACCAATGCTGTGCGCGAACCAAATTCGCATGGCAGCTTTCGCGTCTGCCGCTTCTCGTTCGCCTTGATCGGCCTGATCGAGGAGCGGCATCAATGGTTGGATGGTTTGCAAAAACTTCGCCAGTTGAATTTCCATGAATGCGCTCATGTTCATGTCCATTGCATCAAAGACGCGGCGGGCTTCGCGGTAAATGTCGGGGTCGATGGTCAAGTTCAGTCGGGCTTTCGTGGTTTTTCCCATACAGGAATTGTATGTATAGCATCTGTATGCTTTTGTGGTTTACTTTACAATCTTTGCTCGTTCTATACATCGCTTTATAATCCATATCAGTAACATTATTTCAAACCCTACCGTCCAACATCCAGCACGTCCGGCAAGCTCGCCACCGCCGCCTCGAGTCGCGCCCTGCTTGCATGAACGTAAATCTGTGTCGTCGCAATGCTCGCGTGACCCAGCAACTCCTTGACCTCATCAATCGAACGTCCACCCTCAACCAAGGCGCTCGCATACGAATG
>JANOWZ010000291.1:0-4285 GCA_031418155.1 Deinococcales bacterium | reverse complement strand
TCGCTTCGGATACACGACCAGTAAGCCAACTTGATTTTGTCGTTACTCCCGGTCGTGTGCAGCACGCAAAAGCGTGACGGTCGGATTGAAATGAGGAAACCGCTCATTTCAATCACGACTTTATATTAGCGGGTGTAGCCCAGCGGTGGGTAACGGATCGGCGTGCTCGAGCGGTACGGATTGATTGGCAGTTCGGGTCTGCGGATGCGGCGGTGAAGTTGAAACGGTTGTACCCCATTTTTTTCGTGTGACGATCCACTAGGTGAAATGACTCACCGGTCACTGTAAACTTATACTGCGTAACTCACCGGTAGTTTGCGTGCCGACAAACAGTTTGAACCGCGCCGCGTTTACTCGCCTTTAAAATCTGGGGCGCGTTTCTCGAGGAACGCTTTCGCGCCTTCTTGCATGTCTTTGGTGGTGCTGACCATGCCGAACAAGTCTGCTTCGATCTCGAAACCTTGATCAAGTGTCACGCCAAGGCCGCGACGCACGGCTTCTTTGGCCATGCCAACCGCGACCGGTCCATTCTTGATGATGACATTGGCGAGTTCCATCGCCGTCTCGAGTGCGTTGTCTGAAACACGGTTGATCAATCCAAGCTCGAGCGCTTCATTGGCATTGACGTGTCGTGCGGTCAGGATCAAGTCGAGTGCGCGTCCCTCACCGATCAGGCGCGGCAGGCGTTGCGAGCCTCCGAATCCGGGAATCAGGCCAAGTCCAACCTCGGGTAGTCCGAGTTTCGCGGTTTTCGCGGCAACGCGCAGATCGCAGGCGAGCGCCACCTCGAGCCCACCTCCGAGCGCGAACCCATTGATCGCGGCAATCGTTGGGATCGGCATGGCGGCAATCGAACTCATCACGTCTTGACCGTTGAGTGCGAGTTCTCGACCCGAGAAGGCATCCTCGAGCGATGCGAATTCGGAGATGTCGGCCCCAGCGATGAAGGCTTTTTCGCCCGCGCCGGTGATGATGAGCGCCATCGTTTCGACCGGTTCGAGCGCAGCCTCGAGCGCTTCGGAAAGTTCGCGCAGGGTTTCATTGTTCAGGGCGTTCAAGGCTTTGGGCCGGTTGACGGTCAGGATGGCAATCGGGCCGTCAAGTTCGAGGGTGATGTTTTTCCAGTCGTATTCAGATTCCATGCGGGGATTCTAACCGCAGACTCGGACATGAGACGCTCAGGGAGTTGCAATCAGGCCCACTGCGTGAACCAATCCTGTGCCAAGCGAAACGCATGAGGTGATGACCATGAACGCATCGCGTTTGAAAATGATGCCCAAACCTCGAGCGACGTAAATTGCGGCAATCACAATCAGGATCGTTCGAGTCCAGGGCAGTTCAGGAAGCACTCGAGCACCTGCGAGCGCGTACAAGCCCCAGATGAAAAACACGAGCGAAATCCCGAACGTGACCAAAATCGGAATGATCGAGCCTTTCTCGGCGGCTTGCGCCATTTGTTCGCCTGCACCAAAGGATCGGTAAGCCGGTGCGCCTCGAGCGATGATGTAAATGTGCAAGCCCGAGATGGCAAAATTGAGCACTGCCGCGATGACAAAAAACGTTGGCACGGTTGAACCTTTCAGATCGGTTTGACTCGAGGTGCGGCGATCATCAGCGCGAGTGGAACAAAAACATTCAGGCCAAGCAGCACGATGTTCGCAACCTGATCGAGTGCTGATGGTAGCACCAACAAATGCGCCAGGTGATACACGTAATGCGGCAAGCTGTAAACAAAGATGACGAGACAGACGGCTTGAATCACTCGAGTTTGCGGGAATCGCAATGCGAAGATCGCTGCCAATCCAAGCCCGAGGTTGAGGCCACCAACATCTCGAATCAGGTGCTCATTGAAGGGGCCATCGATACGAACCCAGGCGCGGCCCAAGCCGGGAAAGTCGCTGTAAAAAGATTGCGGGAAGAATTGCGCCCAAATCCCAATCAGCAGGAAGCTCAGTGCGAGGTAGATCAGTCCGGCTCGAGTCCCAATATTCTCAGATAGGGTCATGTTCTGGCCTCGAGTGTCGGCATGGCGCAGAAGCCTTGGGATTCGATTTCGAGCGGGGCGTTCAAACGGTTGTAAAAATTTTCGCTGGCAACCGCAACCGTCAACTCGAGGATTTCGCATTCGGAAAAATGTTGTTTGAGTTCCGTGAACGTTTCATCCGTGACTCGAGCCATGACTTGTGTGGCCTCGAGCGCGTATTGCAGGGCGGCACGTTCGGCGGGCGTGAACCATTCGGGGTGCGTTTCAAACTCGAGCACGTGCGAGATTTTCTCGAGATTATGCCGTTCGTCTTGCGCGAAACGTTTGCCGAGATCGGCGCAGAAGGCGCAACCGTTGAGTTCGGCGACCAATTGCGTGACCAGCAGTTTGGTTTGGCGCGGTAGTTTCGTTTTGCCCAACCCAAAAATGTTCGAGAACAACCCATAACCTAGCGGATAGCTTGGGTTGTGTCCGAGCAACTCGAGTGCCGGGAATGGTTTGCCGTACCGTTTGCTGAGCATCCCATTGATTAGCGATCCAATCCAAGATTGACGCGTGGGCGGATTGATGCGTGCCATAAAACCTCCTCAACTCGAGCCGCGTAACGTGACCCCTCTCAACTTGAGCCACGTAACGTGGCCCTTCTCAACTCGAGCCACGTAACGTGGCGATCAGCAGGTGCTTCAGGTGCGTTTTGCGAACCTCGAGAAATCCTGGTGCCTTCGTGTGCAGTCCGAGCGGTTCGGCCACCGTTGCACCGTAGGTCAGGTGCGCGTTGCACATCCCGATGATGGTCAGCACCATCTGTCTTGGGTCTTCACGCTCGAGCGGTGTGTCTTTCAAGGTCATGATTACGGCTGAAAGCATGTTGGCAAGCGAATTCCAGTGTGTAACAGCTTGGGTCATCAGGCGGTGGTCGGTCAGGGAAATCCAGTGGATCACGCGCAGAAATTCCGGGTTGATCTGGTGAAACTCGAGGTAGGTATCGATGAACACTTCGATCAATTTGTCGCTGTTGGGGTTCTCCCCTGCCCGCTCGAGGGCTTTGGGAACGATCTCGAAAGCGCGTTGGTTTAATTGGTTGACAACCTCTTCAAACAATGCTTCTTTGCTACCGAAAAAGTAAGCGGGAGTGCCTCGGGCCACGCCTGCGAGTTGTGCGATCTCACCGATGCCGGTCGCGTCGAAGCCTTTGCTGGCGAACAATTGTGTGGCCGCTTCGAGAATCGCGGTTTTGCTGCGTTCGGCATCACGGGTGCGAGGCTCGGGTTGGCTGGGCATGGTTTGATTATGGCTTGCTTTGAAAGTTGAACTCGAGGGCCAGACACGATTTATCCCCTAACAGTCTGTGGTTTGCGACTCGAGCGGAGTTTTGCCATCAGCCAGCGCAGGCTTTTGACATGGGAGCTGAGTTCGCGTGGTTGCCATTCGCGTTGGGCGACCCAAGCTTCGGCGCGATCCATGCCGTCTTCAACCAGCGCATCGTGCAGACAGCGAATGAACAAATGCCAGCCGAGCACCATCGGTCCCTCGAGCGAGGCTTCGATCACGTGTTTGACTCGGGTGTTGCCGTTGGGCAATTCCTCAAGCGTCAGGCGGTGGATTCCGTTCAAACCTTTGGGGTTCGTGAAGCGAAATTGAATTTCACGCCCCGGTTGATAGCGTTCGACGGTGTAGCCTATAGAGCCGTGTCCGCCGATAGCGCCGACCGCCAAGGGTCGATCAAATTTCATGGTTGACCAACGGCTCGAGGGCCAAAATCGATCCTGTCTCGAGGCGAGTTGATCGATCAGTGGTGCAAGTGTATCGATGGGCGCGTTGAGGGTGCGTTCGTGGGTGTTTTTCATGGCGTACACCTCGAGCATCGAACCTGGATTCTATTAACTGAACGTTGGTTCAGTTATGGTCAGAGAATAGCCTGTTGACCCAAACCCAACCAGGGACAAATTCCCCGGCTCGAGTTTCAGGCTCAAAATTCAGGGTTGTGGATGGTTCTTGAGAAACGCCAAGATTGTCGCGCTCGCGTTCAAATCGCGGCTGGTCTTGCCAACAATAATCACGGGCAAATATTGCTAACCTCCGGGCCAGGTGTGACCGCCATTCGAGATCTTGTAAAAAGCGACCTCAGAGCCAGACGCACAACCCGTGTACCGCTCGAGGGTGATGCTGGTTCCATCGTTCGCCGGATCGATCTCGGTCTGCGTTACGGCACTCGAACACTCGTTCAGGTCGCGCCAAAGGCTTACCGTTTGGGTTGTCGAGGCGATCACACCACCATCGCCTTTGGTCATCGTGCCGCCT
>JANOWZ010000290.1:0-2283 GCA_031418155.1 Deinococcales bacterium | reverse complement strand
TGCGTCAGCAGCAGCGAGCACGCCTCTTCGTGTAACGGGTCAAGCTCGAGAATCAGTTCGAGTGTCGCCTCGTTGTCCGCGTTGTTTCGGGCGTGTTCGAGCAGGGTTTCGAGGATTCGTTCGTGCCATTGCTCGCGGGCTTCCTCGAGCGGTGCCAGGTCGATGCCGGGTGCAAGTTTGGCGTAAAAATTTCGAATTGTTGGAATATCTTGGCGTGCAACGGCCACCTCGAGATCGTTGAGGTCCACATGCGTTCGAGACAATCCAGACTCGAGGATGTAGGTTGGCAATCCCCATGGCTCGAGGACTTTGCGCATGATGTTCAAATTGACATGCAGGTTATTGCGGCTTTTTTCGCCACTGACATCCGGCCAGATGGTTTCAGCAATCTGATCGCGTGGCAACCCAAGCGCGAGCAGCAACAAAATATCTCGAGGCCGTCCGGTCAGGGTCACGGGTTGTCCGAGCAAGCGCACGCCAAAGCCGCCGAGCAGTTTGACCTCGAGCACCGGAATTTCAGCATGACGCACCTGTGAAGCTTCGCGCCAACCGGAGAACAAGACTTCGCCCAGCGGGTACGCTTTGCAGAGGTCCGCCCGGTCGCGTGGCAACTCGAGCAATGGCACGAGCGCGGGCAAAACTTGGGCTCCGAGATTGGTGATCGTCAAGAGTGTTTCGAGGTCGGCAGCATCTTGCGTGATGCGATATTTTGCGGCTTGAGCCAGCAGAGCATTCTGACGAAATGTTGAGGTCAGCACCGGCTCGAGCCATTCCAATGCCGTTGCGGTTTGACCGAGCCGGTGCAAAATCAATGCGTATTCGATGCGCAAGCGTGGCGTGTCCAACTTCTGAATCGTCGTCTCGAGCAGCGTGTGTGCCTGTTGGATTTGCCCGGATTCGCTCAGGCATTGCGCCACGTGCGCCCGCACGAAACCAAGCTCGGGTTCTTGGCCGGTGTCGGGATTCGCAAAGGCCAGCGCCTCGCGTTCGAGCGCCGTGAAGACCTCGAGTGAAGCTTGACCCGAACCAACACGCAACGCCGCCGCCTGAACCCGTCCGAGAAACGCGACTTTCGGGCTGTGCTCGCGCAAGAGCTCGAGCAAATCGAAGGACTCAAGCGCCCGATCCGCCTGACCAAGCATTGCGTAAATCCGTCCCAGCCACTCGAGCGAGGTGCAGTTGTTGTACGGCCTGTTGCCGGGAACTTCCAGGCTCGATCTCAATTCCTCAAGGTAGCCGAGCACATCGCCGTGCAATTCCCAACGCACCAGGGCCAGGTTGATTCGTCCAGCCAGCCTGTTTTCTGGCGAGAGGATCGGCACGCCCCGCTCGAGCAAGGGTTCGGCCTCCTGCCAGCGGTGCATTTCCATATAGAACGTCGCGGCATTGATCAGGAATGCGCCACGCACAATCGGTTCGGCATCCTCGAGCCAGGGTCTCGCCTGTTCGAGCAGCGCGTCGGCCTGATCAAACTCGCCGGGTCGCAGGTCGAACAAGGCCCAACCGAGCGCGTTCAAACGTTGCGGTGGGGTGGCCTCGAGATGATGGGCCACCGCCAAATACGTTTGCATCGCCATCTCGTGCTGGTTCGTGACCGAGTACGCCCAACTGAGCGTCAGCAAGCGGGCCGGACTTGATTCGAGGGAATTCCGCGATTTGCAGAGCGCATCCCAGCGCAGCACGCCGATGGAATCTTCTACCGCCAAGCTGTAATCCTCGAGCATGGTTTCGAGTTCGGGCAGGAGGTTGCTTCGAGCGCAGGCTTCGGCTTGCAAAGCGAGTGACAAACGTTCGAGGTTGGATCGGACGGTGGCTTGCACGGCTGGCGTGTGGCGTTTAAAAATCGTCTCGGCGGCGAGTGGATGCAGGCGAAATCCATTCTCGAGTTCCTGAACAAATCCGAGACGGGCCAGGTGCTCGGCGCGGTCATCGGCAAATCCGCTTGGCAAATACGGCAAGGCTGAGAGCAGCAAGACCTCTTCCCAAACCCTCGGCTCAAGGCTTTCGCGCACACCCTCCCACAAGGATTCCTCGTCGGGCATTTCGCCGGTCAAGGCCGCCATGTGCAACGGCAGCGACCAGCCTCGCGTGCGATCCCAGGCGAGGCTCGAGTCTTGATCACCGAAGAGGGTTGCGGCCTCCTCTTGGGTGAAGGCCAAATGTTCGGCGCGAAGGTGAATCAGGCGGCCCTCGGTTCTGGCCCGAGGGAGTTCTGGGGCGTGCAAGGTTTTGCGGCTCGCCAGCAAGACCAACCCCGGCGTGTGCTTCAAGAGTGGCCCGAGT
>JANOWZ010000289.1:0-6501 GCA_031418155.1 Deinococcales bacterium | reverse complement strand
TGGCTACTATACGATCTGAAAGCGATGTTGTGCAGTTTTTAACGCACTCGAGCAACACTGTACCCAGCGCAGTTCACACGGGTTTCGGCGAACGTTCGTTTGTTTGCTATCGGGTTGCGGGAAGGTTTCGTTCGATGGGCTCGAGCAAAAGCAAGACCAACGGCTGTGTCTCGAGACGAGGAGTTCTCGAGGGGATGAGGTGGCACCCCCACCCGGCTGCTTTCAGCAGCGCCCTCCCCAATGGGGGAGGTACAGCGAAGATGACGGGGTGGGCACCCACCCCGTCACCCACCCTCGAGACGCATCAGTTTTTCAGATGCCCTAAACCAAAAGGGGAGACGCAACGTCTCCCCTTTCAAATCGAGCTTTTATGATCAGTTGGCGCTGGATTTTTCGGCCAACAATTCCTGAATCGTCCGCTCGAGACCGGGGATCGCGCCGGGGTATCGGCTCGAGATTTCGCCCTCGTGGATTTCACGGATTTTACCGGTTTTGTCCACCAGGTAAAACGCGGGCCAGTAATGGTTTTCATAGGCGTTCCAGGTGGCGTTCTTGTTGTCCTGCACCACCGGCCAGATCACACCGGTTTCTTTGAAACTTGCGGCGGCAGCCACCGGGTCTTTGTCGGATTCAAACTCTGGCGTGTGTACCCCAACGATCTCGAGGCCAGCATCGTGGTACTTCTTGTACCACTTCGAAAGCGTCGGCAGGCTGTTGTGACAGTTGATGCACGAATGCACGAAAATGTTGACAATCGTGACCTTGCCGCGTAAATCCTGAATCGAAAGCGCTTTGCTGTTGAACCATCTGCCACCGGCGATGAAATCCGGTGCGGTGCGGCTGGCGGATTGCGCAGACACAAGCGACGCGGCGAGCACGGCGGCCAGGGCGAGCAGGTACGGTTTGTTCATTTCAACCTCCGGGTGAATCTGGGTCTCGAAGGAAGGTACGTGCTGACGCGAACAAAAGTTCAAGCATCTGGCGTTCACTCGAGTTCGCGCACCTCGAACCGACGCCCATCGGCGCTTCTGTATGTGCTGCCCTCGAACAATTCGAGCACCAACCTGACCCGATTCAACGGTGCGCCCAAACGCAGCAAAATCGGAATCAATGCCGAGCACAACACCACGACAATCGCCACCACCGTCATGGTTCGCCACAACCAATCGCCCGACCATTCCCAAATCAGGGCCGCCGAAATCAAGGCCACCAACACCGCAATGCTCAGGGTCGAAAGCGGCTGAACCCAACGGTGAGCGTTGCTCAAGGTCGGCAATTGCAACAAAAACCCATGCGCCAACCCGAGCGAAACCACCACGAACACAAACACGAATTTCCAGTACGTCCAACCTCCGGTCTCGAACCACAGGCCAACATTGAGCAGCAACAACCCGACCAGCGCGATCACAATGCCCAACACACCCAACCAGCGCGGACCTCGAGATTCGATGAACACCGCACCGGACATGGCGCAAATGCTGGCAATCGATACCGAAAACGAACTCATCAAAATCTTGCCCTGCAACTCACCGAAATTGCCGATCAAAACCGTGACCACCGCGATCAGTGCGGTCAAGATCAGGAAGCCGACAAAGCCACGCAACGAAAGTTGCCGAAGCAACACGGTGTTCATGCCAGCAGTGTTCGCGCCAGTGGTGTTCATGTCAGCAATCTACCCGAGACGTGCCAGATCCAGAAACCCGAGCCACGTTACACGTTACCAGTGCGTAACCAAGGCCCGCCTAACCTCTGCTCGAGGCCCAAAAGCCCACAAGGAGGCACAAAATGCGTATCGATTCAAAAGTCCTGCTGTTCGGTTCCGCCCTGATCGCCCTCGCGCCGTTTGCGTTGGCCAAAACCGCAAGCCTAACGGTCCCGACCGTGCCCAACGGGTTGAGTTTGCCCGATGGCTTGAAACTCGAACGGACATTCAACGCCGATGGTGTGCAAATCTACGCCTGCCAAGCCAAAGCGGATTCAGGCTTTGAATGGGCCTTCAAAGCGCCAGAGGCCACCCTGAGCGCTGAGGACGGCACGAAAACCGGCACGCATTACGCAGGCCCGACCTGGGAAGCCAACGATGGCAGCAAACTGGTCGGTGAGGTCAAAGCCCGCCTCAACTCGAGCGACCCGAACGCGATTCCGTGGTTGCTGCTCGCCACGAAATCCATCGGCAAGGACGGTCTGCTTTCAAAAGTCGTGTTCATTCACCGGCTCGAAACGGTCGGCGGAAAAGCGCCGAGCAGCGAATGCAACACCGGCACGGTTGGAACGCAAGCTCGGGTTCCGTACACCGCCAAGTATTACTTTTACGCGGCGCAAAACTGAAACAGATCTCGAATCTCGAGCGTTACGCTGTTCGGTTGCTTTTGCGGATCACCAATTTCAAACCCGACCAGACTTCGCTGACCGCACACACTTTGATGTCAACGTAGCCCATCGGCAACGCCAATTCCCGGATGACATCTTCGCTGATGTCGGTCGTCACCTTTGAAGCTTTCTTGGGCCAGGACACCCAGATGAACCCGGTCTGCACCAACCTGTGCCGCAACCATGCGAGTTGATCCTCGAGTTCGGCGCGTTGCGTCAAAAACAAATGCGCCGCCTCAACCGATGGCATCACGCCCGAGACCAGTGTGATGCCATCGGGCAGGGCTTCAAGCCAGGTTTCGTAATCGCTCGGTGCATGAAGAACACAGACCGTCAAGGGCGGTTTAAATCCCAACTTCTTCGCAAGCGGCGTGCCTGAATATCCAGTCGTAGCTGACACAATCATCACCGCGCTTTCCTTTGGAAGGATTTGAAGCCCAAGGGCGGTTTCGCAGCAACACTCAAAGCCGCAAATTGTGATGGTCCGCCATCAAACAACGGTCCTGAATCACCTCAATACCCAACGCCTCGAGTTTCGCCGCGAATTCATCGTTGCGAATTCCGAGTTGCAACCAGACGAATTTCGGCAGCGGATTCAACGCCAAAATCTCCTCGAGATGCCCGTCCAAATGCTCGCTGCGACGAAACAGGTCCACCATGTCCACAGGACCATCAATCTCGGCAAGGCTCGAGCGCACGGTCTGACCGAACAAGCTTTGATTGGTGAGCGAGGCGTTGACCGGCACGATCTCGTAACCGTTCTCGAGCATGTAATCGGGCACGTAATGCGCCGGTTTTTCCGGGCTGGCACTGACACCGATCACCGCGATGCGGCGGGCCGTTTCGAGGATCGGTTTGACATCTTGCAGCGAATGATTCATGCCTGAAGTGTACCGCGCTGCCCGGTTGTCGGGTTTAACCCAGCGCTTGCGCAATGCGCTTGAGCGTCCGTTCACGCCCCAGCACCTCGAGCAGTTCAAACATGCCTGGACTCTCGAGCCTGCCCGTCAACGCAACGCGCAATGGTTGCATGACCGCGCCGAGTTTCGCGCCAGTGCTTTCGGCAAATGTTTTCACCAATGGCTCGAGCGTCGCGTGATCCCAAGCGCTCGCAGCCTCGAGCACCGCGAGCAATCCGGGCATGTGATTTTTGCCCTCCTCGAGTTTGGCGCGAGGTTTGTCCTCGAGCTTTTGCAAATCGGGTTCACTGAAAAAATACGCGGCCTTCTCAGGTAATTCCGAAAGCAGGTTGAAGCGTTCGCGCAAAACGTGGACCACGCTGGCAACGTAAGCATGATCGCTGACATCAAATCCGGCACGCTCGAGAAACGGTGTGGCTCGGGCGGCGAGGTCTGCGGGCGTGAAGACCTCACGGATGTACTTGCCATTCAACCAAGTCAATTTTTCAAGATCAAAGACGGGTCCGCCGAGGCTCACGCGCTCCCAGGAGAAATGCTCGATCAGGTCCTGCACCGAAAAGACTTCTCGAGGTGTGCCGTCCGCGTTTGGCGGCATCGAGAACGCCATCGTCCCAAGGTAATTCAAAATCGCCTCTGGAAAAATTCCGAGTTCGCGGTAGCTTTCGACGCTCGTGTTCGATTTGCGTTTCGAGAGTTTGGATTTGTCCGGGTTGCGCAAAAGGGGCGTGTGAATCCATTCGGGCAATTCCCAACCCATCGCCTGAATGATCAGCACGTGGATCGGGGTGCTGGTCAGCCATTCCTCGGCGCGAATCACGTGGGTCACAAGCATGTCGTGATCGTCGCTCATCGCCGCAAGGTGGTAGGTCGGAAAGCCATCGGCCTTCAACAACACCTTGTCGTCAAGTTCGCTTGCCTGAAAGACGACATCGCCACGCAACCGATCATGCACCGTCACGCTGCCCTCGAGTGGGGCCTTGAGGCGAATCACGAACGGTTCACCCGCAGCGGCTCGAGCATCCGATTCGCTTTTCGGCAAATCCCGGTCGCGCCGGTCGTACCCGCGATACGAAACCTTCGCGGCCTCGGCAGCTTTGCGTCGCGCCTCGAGTTCTTCACTGGTATCAAACGCCCGGTACGCCTTGCCCGCCTCGAGCATCTGATTCGCGTACTTTTGGTGCTTGCCTGCCCGTTCGGTTTGAATGTACGGAGCGCTCGGGCCACCAACCACCGGGGATTCATCCGGGGCGACGTTCAACCATTCGAGCATCTCGAGGATGCGTTTTTGCGATTCCGGGTTGAACCGCGCCCGGTCCGTGTCCTCGATGCGGACGATGAACGCACCGTTGTTTTGCTTGGCGAAAACGAAATTGAACAACGCCTGGTATGCCGTGCCGACGTGAGGATCACCGGTTGGGCTGGGCGCGATGCGGGTTTTGACTTGAGTCATCGCCTGATTGTACCGGCTGATGGCTCGAGGCTGAAATGCACAATGGCGTATGCAAGCCCTCGAACATTGCTACAGGCAGGATACCGATTCAATCAATACCGGCTCGAGCAACCATTGCCCTTGGACTGGTGGCGTGTCCCCGCCGCTGGGTTGGGCTTGAATCTCGAGCACCACATCCATGCCTTCGATCACTTGCGCGAAGGCCGCGAAGCCCTGACCGTCCGGGTGACGTTGCCCGCCGAAGTCCAATTCGGGTTGCGCCCCAATGCAAATAAAAATCTCTGAATGCGCCGTGTCTGCGTCAAGCCGGGACATCGAGACGGTGCCGTTCAGGTGTTTCAATCCGGTCTGTGCCGTGGTCTCGAGCGAAATGTTAGGGAGTTTCGCTGGGTGATCTTCCATGCCCAATCCACCCTGAATCACCTCGATTTTGCTGGGACTGTACGATTGATTGTCCAAGCGCACGGTGCGGTAAAAGCTTGCGCCATGGTAGCGGTTCTCGTTGACATACCGCAAAAAGTTCGCGCTGGTGATCGGTGCTTGCGGGCTCAACTCGAGCACGATCTTGCCAAGGCTGGTTTGGATTTGAACGCGGGTCATGCGAAAACGCTAGCATCCATCTTGTGCTCGAGACGACTGTGATTTCTTTCCCAAGCGCTAGAATATCTGCATGAAAATCCTCGATCCGAAACTCGAGCCGATTGCCGAAAAAGTCCTGGCGGGCGAACGATTGAATTTCGCCGAGGGGATGACGTTGTTCGAGACGCACGACCTGAACACGCTCTCGAGGCTCGCCAACATTGTGCGCGAACGCAAAAACGGGGATAAAACCTATTTTGTGCATTCGATGCGCCTCGAGTTCACCAACATCTGTTACGTCGGCTGCACCTTCTGCGCTTTCGCCGCGCACAAAAATGAGGCTCGAGCCTGGGATTACAGCGTTGATGATGTGATCGCGCACGTGCGCGAAAAGTACGAACCGGGCTTGCAAGAATTGCACATGAGCAGCGGGCATCACCCGACCCGACCCTGGAGTTACTACCCGGAACTGGTTCGCGCCCTGAACGCAAATTTCCCCGGCCTGCAAGTCAAAGCCTTCACCGCCGCCGAGATCGAACATTTCTCGCACATCGCCAAGAAAAGCACGCTTGAGGTTTTGCAAGAATTGAAAGAGGCTGGCCTCGCCGCGCTGCCCGGAGGTGGCGCGGAAATCTTCGCGGATCGTGTGCGCTTGCAAATTGCGAACCGCAAAGTCAGTGCCGACAAATGGTTGCAAATTCACCGTGAGGCGCACGGCATGGGCATTCGTACCAACGCGACGATGTTGTACGGGCACATCGAAACGCTCGAGGAACGCCTCGACCACATGAACCGTCTGCGCGACCTGCAAGACGAAACCGCTGGCTTTCACAGCTTCATTCCGCTGGCGTTCCAACCGGACGCGAACGCGCTCGCCTTCAACCTTGGCAAAACAGAATTCACCACCGGGATTGACGACCTGCGCAACCTGGCCGTCTCGAGGATTTACCTCGACAATTTCCAGCACGTCAAAGGTTACTGGGTGATGATCTCGAGCGACCTCGTGCAAGTTGGCCTGGATTGGGGCGTCTCGGACGTGGACGGCACGATCATCGAGGAGCACATCGCGCACGCGGCGGGAGCCACATCCCCGCTCGGGCTTTCCAGGGACAAGATGGTGGACATGATCTCGAGGGCGGGCCGGGTGGCGGTGGAACGCAATGCGTATTACGACGAGTTGCG
>JANOWZ010000288.1:0-14204 GCA_031418155.1 Deinococcales bacterium | reverse complement strand
GAGGAAGGACATGCTGCAAGAAGACCAGCCAAGACCATCACCAAACCGCTGAGCACTAGATTTCGTTTTTTCATTTCATTTCTCCTCGCCAGCAGTTTGAACGCAACCTGGTAACGCGGCGATAACGGATTGTGAAAAATGACAACGAACGACAAGGCTCGAGGTTGATCACGTTTCGACTTCGCGGAGTCAAACGGTCCGTGCTCGATTCGTATTCGATCAAATCAAGCCGTCACGCTCGAGCAAAACCCGAAGCGTTACTGCCTCGTTACCGAGACCTGAATATCTTCAATGCACAGGTCAAACCCATAGCGGGCGCACGAATGCCCATTCGTTTCAAGGATTGACTTGCAGGAGGTCTCGTATGAAAGCAATAGCAATCCTGATCCTCAGCCCAGTCCTGCTGATGGCCTGCGTGCCAAGCAGCACCCCGTCTACCGCTCCCGTGATCGTCACTGGCGCGGGCGATATCACCAGCACCATCGAACGCTACCGGCAATTGCTCGGTGGGGTAAACAATGGTGGTGAACCAGGCTCGAGGTCGGGTGGATTCCGAGAATTGAACTGGGACAGCATTCCCGACGATCTCGCCGCACCGAACTTCTACCCAAGTGATTTTTTCAATGCCCCAACCGCCCCTCGAGCCCGAGGCGCAGTCTTGAGCACACCCGGCACGGGATTGATGGTCAGCGCCGACGGTGACAATTTTGACGGGACACTGCCACGTTTTGGCAACATCAACCCGAGTTACGCGAACAGTTTCAAAACTTTCAGCGCTGAACGCCTATTTTCGCCGGTGGGCAGCAACGTCGCCGAGCTTCGCTTTTTCGTGCCAGGCACCAACACACCTGCCGTCGTGCGTGGCTTCGGAGCGGTTTACACCGATGTGGACACCGATCACACCGCCTTTGAGTATTTTGACATTCAAGGCAATTCGCTCGGCAAGTACGGTACGCCCATCGCCGATCAAGGGCTGTCATTTCTGGGTGTGATCTTCAGCAAAGCCATTGTGCATCGCGTGCGAATCCAATACGGAACCGCCATCCTCGGCCCGGATGATGGCCCGAACAACGATGTCGCCGTGATGGACAATTTTGTCTACGGCGAACCTCAAGCGGTTCAACCGTAAGTGTCTTTTCAACTCGAGCGAGAATCCAATGTCCAAGCTGGGTGCTCGCTCGAGTGCGTTGCCTTAGCGCACGCCGTAGAGCAATTCCATCGTCAGTTGATCCAAATGCTCGAGGCCCGGTCCGCGCTTGCCGAGTATTTCACGGTCAAACGAATGCGCCTTCAAACTGGCTGCATTGCCGCTCGATTAGGACTTGGACAGTGCTTCGAGTTGCTGGTCATGGACGTGGTACGCCTGAATAGCTGCTTGGATTTCCGCATCGGCATTGAAACGTGCCACTTTCTCTTTGAGGATCAAGTACGTGCGCATACACCCTCGAGCGAAGGCCCAAACACCAGCCTCGTCCTCGGTGCGCAGCGCGTGCGCGTTGAAGTGACGCATGCCGCTGTACCCAGAATCCTCGAGCAATTTGACGGTGAAGAACGCGCCCTTCGGGTTCTCCGCGCCGAAACGCAAATCCTGATCAAAACGTCCGGGTTTCTGATCGTTCAGGTCGATGTGGAAGAGTTTGCCCGCATCAATCGCCTGCGCGACTGCGTGCGTGAAGCTCAGGCCAGCCATCGTTTCGTGTGCGAATTCTGGGTTGAGGCCGAACAATTCTGATTTCTCGAGCGTGGCAATAAAGCCCAGCGCCGAGCCAACCGTCGGCAGGTAAATGTCACCGCGAGGTTCGTTCGGTTTCGGCTCGAGCGCGAACTTGTAACCGTACTTGTTGTCCTCGCTGTAGGCGGCCAGAAGATTCAATGCCTCACGGAAATGCTCGAGTCCCAGAATACTGTTGCTGCCCGCATCGACTTCCGAACCCTCGCGTCCGCCCCAAAAGACATACGTTTTCGCACCGAGTTCCGCACCCAAATCCATCGCGTTCATGGTTTTTTGAATCGCCAATGCACGCACTCGAGCATCCGGGCTGGTGAAGGCTCCATCTTTGAAGGCCGGATCGCTGAAAAGGTTTGTGGTCGCCATCGGCACTTTCAGGCCGGTGTCCGCGAGTGCCTTTTTGAAGCTCGAGACGATCCGATCCCGTTCTGCCGGTGTCGCATCAATCGGCACGAGGTCGTTGTCGTGCAGGTTCACGCCGTATGCGCCAAGTCCGGCAAGTTTGTGAACGATGTCATCCGGGCCAATCGCTTCGCTGGTTGGGCTACCGAACGGATCGCGTCCGATGTTGCCGACCGTCCACAATCCGAACGTGAATTGATGCTCGGGTTTGGGGGTGTAATCGGACATGATGCCTCCAGGCTCGAGGTTCTGATCTCTCGAGAAGAACGAATGATGTGCTTTGACGGGTCGGGTTCTTCAGTCCAATTCTTGGTACTCAAAAAAATCAAAATCGGCGTGCTTTTTTGTGCCCGCCAAATCTTGAACACAAAGCGCAATAAACGTGCCGGTAAACGCGAGGCCATTGCAGTAATCGTCGGAAAGTTTGTACGACTCGAATGCCGGACCAATCTCGAGCCAGTTGTTGCCGTCACTCGAGTACGAGAATTGGAAGGTGTGCTTGGCAAAATTCAGGCGCAAGTAAATCGGGCCGGATTCTGGAATCTGAACGTCCTGCTCGAGCGGTTCGCTGTAGGCTCCGGCATCCGTGACCAAAATGTTCAAGGTCTTGCCGAGCGTTTCGTCTCTCGAGACGCGCAGGTAAACCCAGTGTTTCGAGTCGTAGTACGCAGCCAATCCCGCCATCTGTTGGAAATGCTCGGGTTCAAACTCGAGTTTGGTGGTCGCTTCGGCGTGGAAGGCTTGCAGGCGTCGTCCAACTAAGCTTTGATGATGAACCGAGATTGGCGATTCGCGTCCGCGCAAACGAAGATGGCCCGAGCGTTCGGTCAGTGACAACCAACTCGAGTCGGCGGGTTCACGCAGCGTCTGCCAGTGAATGCCAAGGGTGCTCGAGTCGAAATCATCACGAACAGGCTCGAGCGGCCAATGGTGCGCTGTGAGCTTCGGAGCGGGCACGCTGGCGCTCGGGGTATTTTCCCACCACCGACAAGTCTTGGCCAGCCGTCAGTACCCCACTCGAGCTTCTGTAAGGCCGTTTCGCGCCCAAGGTTGCAGTAGCCACGGTTGCCAATCGGCTCGAGCGGGCGGCCACACAAATGCGCCATGTACCATTCGCCGTCTTGCGTTTCGACCCAACTGGCGTGACCGGTTTTTTGCAACTCGAGTTCGGGTTTCCCCCACGCGGTCAGGATCGGATTTTGTGGGTGAATGTTGTGCCATTCACCTCGAGACGGGACGAAGAGGAAAACGTGTAGGGTGCGATCTTGAGCGCACCCTACGATCTGGTCGGGTTGGCTCGAGCCGTGAGTTAATCTAGAATGCATGTGGCTCACGACTCGAAATCTGTTCTCTCGGGGCTTATCGCCTGGCGCGTTTTTCGATTTCGGCGCGGGCATCGGTCAGTGCCGCTTTGATGTCCTTGCCGTTCTCGAGCACATCGGTCAGTGCGGTTTGCAGGATCATGTCGGCCACCGAGTCGTACTTGTTGACATCGATTGGCTTGATCTTCTTGGCGACTGCCTTCCAGAGGACACGGGCTTTTTGACCTCCGAGGAATTCGACGGGTTCGTTGAAGGCCTTATCAGACCAGGCGCTGTTGAGGGCTGGGAAGCCGCCGTTGCTCTTGAAGACGGCGATTTGCTGGGTGCGGTTCATGGTCAGGTACTTGATGATCTCCCAGGCTTCAGCCTTGATTTTGGCCTGGACTGGAATCGCGTAGAAGCTGCCGCCCCATGAGGCGAACGCGCCGTCTGGGAGGTTCTGGGCACGCCAGAGGCCCTTGGTGTCTTTCGCCATCCAGTTTTGGAAGTGACCCTGCAACCAAGCGCCGGAGAATTGCGTGGCGACGGTCCCCTTCTGGAAGCCCTCGTACCATTCGTTGGTCCATTCGCTGATCTTGGCATCGATGCCTGCCTCGCGGATCTTCTGGGCAATCGTGAAGGCTTTGACGAAACGGGCGTTGTCTGGTCCGACCAAGACCGTGCCTTTCGAGTCAAAGTAGATGCCTTCACCAGCGACGAGGTTGGAACGAATGATCAGGTTGTTGGCGCTGACGGCGTTGTTGATGATGTTGATGTTCTTATCATTATCAAACGCCTTGAGCTTCTTGCCCGCCTCGATGTAGCCCTCCCAGGTGTTCATGTCCTCTGGTTTGATGCCAGCTTTCTCGAGGATGTCCTTGCGGTAGAAGGTGGTGCCTGGGCCGATGTCGGTTGGCATGGCGGTGAAGCGTCCATCGGAGCTTGTGGCCTGTGCAACGGTGTAGGGCACGAACAAATTCTTGTATTCTCCGGCGTTGTATGAGGCCTTGTTCAAATCCTCGAGCCCTTGGCCCCGGCGAGGCTCGAGTTGAAAATTCCGACATGCTGAAAGCGCTTTCAGATTGGCGCTGCTTGATTGCCCATTTGTTGCTCAGCCTCGAGCAACGACAGCCTCCTTTATGGTGAGTGACGAATGTATTGCGAAATTGCTGCGGAAAATGATCGAACGATCACGAAGAGGACGGGTTAAGAGCGGTAAAGAGAGGTGGATTCTCGGACCACCAAGACCGGTGGTAAAGACGGTAATTTCGGGCTGCGACCAAGCATCAAATCGAGCACGGCGGCGGCGGCGGCCAAACCGACCTCCTGTGACGGCTGCCGAACTGTCGTCAGTGGAGGAGTGCAGTAACTCGAGCCTGGAATATCATCGAAACCGACCAGAGAAACATCATCGGGCACGCGAATGCCGCGCCGGTACAGGGCCAGCCGCGCACCGAAGGCCATCTGATCGTTGGCGCAGAACAACGCACTGAAATTCGAGGTGCGCAACAGCAGCGATTCCATCGCCATCAGGCCGGAACGTTCGGTGAAATCGCCCTCGGACACAAGGTTTGGATCGAACTTGATTCGCGCCCCTTTGAGGGCCTGCTTGTACCCCTCGAGCCGATCTTGAGCGTCATGGTTATCGACCGGTCCGGCGATGTGGGCGATGCGTTTGTGTCCCAAGTCGATCAAATGCTGTGTGCCCAGTGCCGAGCCGTGCACGTTGTCCACGCGCAGGCATTGCGACTCGAGGCCATCGATCATGCGGGCGACCACAACTGTCGGCGTGTTCTGTGCCGTGCGCAACAGGCGTTTGTGCTCGAGCCGTCCGTCCATGACCACAATAGCGTCCACGCGACGCGCCAAGAGCACATCAAGCGCCTCGCTTTCGGCCTCGGCTCGCCAGTGACCGCTGACGACAATCGGATGGTAATCCGTGCCCGCCAAACCTTTTTCAATGCCGATCAGGACTTCGGCGTAGTACGGGCTCGAGATTTCTTGGATTAGCACGCCGATGCTCATGGATTGCCCCAGCGCGAGACCTCGGGCGAGGACGTTGGGTTGGTAGCCGAGTTTTTCAATCACCGCTTCGACGGCGGCGCGTTTGCTCGGCGCGACGACCGCTGTGCCGTTGAGGATTCTCGAGACGGTGCTGGGTGATACGCCGGCCTCTCGAGCGACATCTCCCAGGGTGATTGCTTCGGACATGGATCATCTCCAATAAAACATGATCTCGAGCGTGACAGACGGCTGCACGGCGCTTGAGGATTGGGTTTAGATGGTGCTCAGTGGGCGAAGTATGGCAGGTTCTGAAAGCGCTGTCAAGAATTTGTGATTCGGAATATGCATGAAGGCTGAAAATGGGTGATTCTTTGAAATCCGGTCAAATTTAGAGTAGAAGAACAAGCCCGTAGACATCCGGTGGTCCGTACCAATATACTCGAGCAATAAATCCCGATCAATAATCTCGAGCGGTCAGATTCCATTCCCAAACAGTTTCTCGAGCCCCATCCCGGCCTCGAAACGAAGAGGTGAGAACATTCCCACTGTCTCCATCGGCATTGACCTTGGCGGAACCACCTTCACAATTGGCTGGCTGACCAGCACAGGCCAACTCGAGCACGTCCAAACATTCGAGACGAAATCCTTTCGCCCCCGCGACGAAATCGTGGCCGACCTCGCCGCCGCCATCTCGAGCACTACCAACGCCGCCCGTGATGCCGGTCAGACCGTCTCGAGCGTCGGCCTCGGCTTCCCCGGCGTGATCGATGCCAGAACTGGCGTGGTGATCCTGCCTCCGAATTTTGGTGAGGGCTGGAAAAACTTCGCGCTCGCCAGAGCACTGACCAATGCAACGGGTCTCGAGACGCACCTGATCAACGATGCTCGAGCCTTCACCTTCGCCGAAACGCGATTGGGTGCGGGCAAAGGCGCAACCGATGTACTCGGCATCACCCTCGGAACCGGTGTCGGCGGTGGACTGGTGCTCGATGGACGCTTGTACATCGGCAAGCACTGCACGGCGGGCGAATTCGGGCATCAACTTTACGACCCGCACGGTCCGACCTGCGGTTGCGGCAGCCCCGGCTGCATCGAGGTTTACTCGAGCGGCCCCGCCATCGTCTCGGCTGCGACACGTCCATTGCGCCAAGGTCGCACACCGATCCTGCGCGAAATCATCAACAACGACCTGAATCGACTCTCGCCTAAAGCCATCGCACAGGCGGCCAATGCGGGCGAACTCGAGTGCCAAGAAATCTACGCTCGAGCCGGTCACGTCCTCGCCTGGGGTATTGCGAATCTGACCCACGTGCTCGGTCCAGAAACGGTTGTGATCGGTGGCGGTGTCGCTCTGGCCGGAGAAATCTTGTTCGGTCCAATCCGTGAATACCTCGAGCGCAACGCCAAAATGGTTCCGAACTTGCCGAGCGTTGTGCCCGCGCAACTCGGCAACAATGCGGGACTGATCGGCGCGGCGGTCTGGGCTCGAGAGGCCGCAGCAAACTGAATTTTTCTGGAGGTTCCAATGGCAAAAACATTTCGCATCGCTGGCATCAACTTCGATCACATGCACATGGGCGACCTGTTGCGCCTTGCATTTGAACATCCGAACGCCGAAATTGTCGGCATCTGCGACGAGAACCCGGCACGAATGCGGTCCGCAATTCAGAACTTTTCAATCTCGAGTGATCGCGTTTTTACGAATTGGCAAACCTGTCTCGATCAAGCCAAACCCGATGTCGTGATCCTCTGCCCGAACACGGCCAGTCACGCCGATTACGTCGAACGGGTCGCACCGTATGGCGTGCATGTGCTGGTCGAAAAACCGTTCGCCGCCAATCTCGAGGATGCCGACCGGATGATCGCCGCGATGCAAGCTGGTGGCGGACGCATGGTGATCAACTGGCCGCTCGCCTGGTATCCCGCGCACCGCACCGCCAAACGTTTGGCTGATGAAGGACAAATCGGGCAGGTGCTCGAGGTGCATTTTTACGACGGCAACCGTGGGCCGTTGTATCACGTCGCCGACAAGCTCGAGGTCACAGAACGGGAAGTGCAATCGCAAAAAGCGGATTCGTGGTGGTACAAGAAAGCTGCCGGTGGCGGTTCGCTCTTGGATTACGTCGGGTACGGCGTGACGCTCGGCACGTGGTTTCACAACGGCCTCGCACCGCTCGAGGTCACGACGAGCACCTGGGCCGGACCCGGACTCGAGGTGGACGAGCACAGCGTCACCGTCTGCCGCTACGAGCATGGCCTGTCCAAGTACGAGACGCGCTGGGGAACCTTCACCGATCCGTGGGTCTTGCAACCGCAACCCAAATGCGGCTTTGTGCTGGTCGGCACGGATGGCACAATCTCGAGTTACGACTTTGAGCCAGTTGTGCGAATTCAAACCCGAACCAACCCAGTCGCGCATGAAGTTCCAGTTGATACGCTCGAGCCGGGATATGACAACGCGATCAACCATTTCTTGCACTGCCTCGAGACCGGCGAGGAAGTCATCGGACCGTTACAACCAAGTCTGTGCCGAACCGCGCAACGCATTGTGGACAGTGCCGCGCAGAGTGCGCTCGAGAAACGCACCGTCAGCCTGAAATGAGGTTGGAGTGCAAGGTAAAATCCAAGCACCACAGCGCTTGAGTCCATCTCTTGCCACGCATTTGAGTCTCGAGTTTTCCCATTACCCACTCGCCATTCGCCCGAGGTTCGCTATGAGTGAAAAACAGGCCAGCGCCTCCGAATACGCACTCGAGACAAAAGATGTGCTCGAGGTTGCGGCCCCCGAACTGCCGTACCGTCCGCCACAACCAAAAGGCTCACACCGGATTGGTCTGATCGGTTGCGGCGGAATCTCTGGCGCACATTTGGAGGCGTACAAAGCCGCCGGATTCGAGGTGGTGGCGCTCGCAGACCGCACGCTCGAGAAGGCAGAAAAACGCCGCAATGAATTTTATCCGAACGCGAGTGTGACCACAGATGTTGAAGCGCTGATCGCTCGAGACGATCTGGATGTGCTCGACATCACGCCGCACCCGGAACAGCGTGGGCCGTTGATTCGTGCGGCGCTCGAGTCCGGCAAGCATGTGCTGTCGCAAAAACCGTTTGTGACCGACATCGACGAGGGCGAAATCCTGTGTGATCTCGCGGATGCTCGAGGCTTGCGGTTGGCCGTCAACCAGAATGGACGTTGGGCTCCCCACCTCGCCTACATGCGCGAGGCGGTGCGGGCCGGTTTGATCGGCAATGTCATCTCGGCACATATTGGCATTCACTGGGACCACACCTGGACGGCGGGTACAGCGTTTGAAAACGTCGAAGACCTGGTGATGTACGACTTCGGCATTCACTGGTTCGATTTTGTTTCGAGCCTGATCGGTCGCGCCGAGCGTGTGCAGGCCAGCCGCAGTTTCGCTGCCAGTCAAACCATGCGCATTCCGATGCTGGCACAGTGCATTGTCGAATTCGAGGGTGGTCAGGCCAGCCTGATTTTTGACGCGCACCTCAAACATGGGCCGATGGATCAGACGTACATCGGAGGTTCAAAAGGCAGTATCTCGAGCACCGGCCCAGATTTGGGACAGCAAACCGTGACGCTCTACACCGAAGCCGGAAAAGCCAGCCCAAAACTCGAGGGCCAATGGTTCAACGACGGTTTCGCCGGAGCGATGGGCGAACTTCTGTGCGCCACTGAGGAGGATCGCGCTCCACTCAATAACGCCCGAGACACTTTGCGTTCACTCGAGTTGTGTTTCGCCGCAATTGCCGCCAGCCGTGACGGAACCGCCAAACGCCCCGGCGAGGTTCGCAGGCTCGAGTGATACGGAACCACCGTTCATCTCGTCCCGTAAACTGAAGTCGTGAAGCTTGCCCGAGTCCTGATCGTTTTTGTTTTCCTGCTGCTGCCCGCGATGTTTCATGCGCTGAGTCCAGCGACGGTGCAGGCACAATCGGGCGGTTCGTTCGGTGGTGGTGGCTTTCAGAACAATGGTGGCAATTCCGGCTCGAGCGGTGGCAACTCCTCCCAGCCGACTCCGAATCCCGTGCCGAACTCTGGTTACGGCTACGGGTATGGTCCCGCGATTTTCTCGGGTGGTAACTCGAGCACGACCATTCTGGTGCTGGTGGTCGGTGCGCTCATCATCGGGTATTTCGTGATTTCCATGCGACCGCGATTTGCCAAGAACACGTTGCTCGAAACCGGCGCGGCCGGTGCGGGCGCACTCAAGGTCCAACTGATGCTGCTCGAGGGCGAGGAGGTCAAGGCCGAACTGCGCCGCATTGCCGAAGCGGGCGATACCAGCACGCCACAAGGTTTATCGAACATGCTGCGCGAGGCTGTCTTGTCCGCATTGCGTCACCCGGAACGCTGGGTCTACGCCAACGTCGAACAGGCCCGAGGCAGCGATTCAGCCAGCGCCCAGCGCGTCTCGAGTTGGGCGACCGCCGCCCGAGCCGCCTACAAAGTCGAAACGACCAGCAACCACGGCAAACTGCAACACACCGATTACACCGCGCCAAAAGGCGGCATCTACTGCGTGCTGACCCTGACCGCCGCCGCTCGAGATTTCCTGTTGCCTGCGATCACGCCGCCCGTCGAACTCGAGGAGGTCCGTGCCGCCCTGAACGCCCTGGCTGGTGTCAACGGCGATGCCCTGATCTCGGCAGAGGTTGTTTGGACACCCGACGCAACCGGGGAATTCTTAAGTGAAGACCAGGCGTTGAGGTTGTACCCGACGTTGTATCACCTCTGAGCGACCTCGAGTCACAGGTCTCGAGTCATGGGTTAATTCCCTTCGCCATTGGTTGCTTTATCATTCCTTGCCCAATGGTTGAGCGTTCATTGAAAGTGTCTCGCTTCTTGTACCTCAAGCCTGTTCGTAGGGGTTCGCTTTTGCTAGACTCCATTCACCGAATTCGTTCACCGAAATCTTTGGAGGAACCACCCATGCGAATCTTTGTTGCTGCCATCTTGCTTGTCACCTCGTTCGCCTTTGCCGCCGGACTTCAGGACGCTCAGGCATTGTATGCCAAGGGCGATTTTCAGAAGGCCAGCGAAACCGCCCTCGCCGCCGGGGGTTCGGACGGTTTCGCCTTCGCTGCGAAAGCCAACAGCATCTTTGCCAGCACGCGCCCAGCGGCAGAGCAAGAGCCCTTGTACATCAAATCCGAAGGGTACGCCAACCAAGCCATCAAACTTGATGCCAAAAACGACACCGGCTATTTCGAGTTGGCTCGAGCCATCGGACGGCTCTCACAACTGCGCGGTGTGCTGGCCGCACTGACCCAAGGTTTGGGCACAAAAGTCAAAGAGAACCTCGACAAGGCCCTCGGCTTAAACCCCAAGAATGCCAGCGCGATGGTGGCCCTCGGTCTGTGGCACGCCGAGATCGTCTCCAAAGGGGTCGGGTTTCTGTACGGCGCGGACGGTGCCAAGGTCGCGCCACTGATGGAAAAAGCCATCAGCCTCGAGCCGGACATGATGATTCACCGCATCGAATACGCCAAAGCCCTGATGCTCCTTGATGCCAAGAACAAGCCCAAAGCCATTGAACTACTCGAGAAGGCCATCACCTTAAAAGTCAATGATGTCGCCGAGGGGCTTGATCTCGAGCGGGCGAAGAAAGATTTGGCCGCGCTGAAATAAAGTCAGGGGAAACTCAAAGAAGAAAAAAGAGGAAAGGACGTGCTCGAGCCGTTACTTTGCTCTTTAATCTTCCCTCTCGCTTTTTGCCGCCCGAATAAACGCTGTGACCTTTGCGGGGTCTTTCACGCCCGGAGCGGATTCCACGCCGCTCGAGAGATCCACGCCCCAAGGTCGCAACCTTTCTATTGCCCCGGCGACGTTCTCAGGTGTCAGGCCACCAGCCAGCAACCAGCGCCGCCCAGCCAAGTTGGAAGCCTCGAGTCTGCTCCAATCCGCAAGCTGACCGGAACCCGGATCGGGACCATCGATCAGGAACGCAGCGCCAATCTCGGGCAGCACGAACGGCATTCCAGGCTCGAGCTTGACGGCCCGCACAACCGGAACAATTCGTTCAATCTCGAGCGCGAACGCATCGGATTCTTGGCCGTGTAATTGCACGACGTTCAAGCCCACAGCATTGACCGTCTCGAGCACGGTTTCGAGGTTGGCGTTCTGAAACACCCCCACCCTGGCCACGAACGGTCCGAGCACGCTCAGCACCTCACGCGCCCGCTCGAGCGTGATAAACCGTTTCGTGTTCGGCACGAAGTTCAGACCAACTGCATCCGCCCCAGCATCCTCGGCGTGCAAGGCATCCTCAGGACGGGTTATGCCACAAATCTTGACGTGCATACCTCGAGTCTACCGCGAAGGTTTGACAAACGCAGCCAGACGCTTACACTTCTCGAGTGAACGATCACCGCACTCAACCCCGTTACTTTGACCTGATCCTCGCCGCGTTCGCGGTTGTATTGGTCGTTTCCAACATCTCCAGCACCAAAGTCGCCACGCTCGAGTTGGGCGCTTGGAAACCCGTGTTTGACGGCGGCACATTTCTGTTCCCACTGACCTATATTTTTGGTGATGTCCTGACCGAAGTCTACGGGTACGCCCGGTCCCGTCGTGTGATCTGGTTCGGCATGGGCAGCAGCCTGATCTCGAGCCTGATTTTTGGCGCGGTCACACTCTTGCCAACCGACCCCTCGAGTCCAACCAAAGGCGCGTTCGAGACCGTGCTCGGCTTCGTGCCACAGATTGTCCTGGCGAGCCTCGCGGCGTTCTTTGTCGGCGAATTCCTGAATGCGTTCGTGCTCGCCAAACTCAAGGTTGCCACGCAAGGGCGTTGGCTGTGGACGCGCACCGTCGGCAGCACCCTGATCGGACAGGCCGCCGACACCCTGATCTTCACGCTGCTCGCCTTTGGGTTCGGGCCGTATGCGCTGCCTCGAGACGTGCTCTGGCAGGTGATCGTCTTCAATTACGTTTACAAAGTCGGGCTCGAGGTTGTGCTGACACCGGTCACATATTGGGTGGTTGGATTCCTCAAACGTGCCGAGGGTGTGGACGTGTTCGACACAAAAACGGATTTCAACCCGTTCAAGTTGGGCTCGAGCAAAACGGCATAACGCACAAGCTCGGGCAAACTGGTCTGAGTAAACTGGTCTGAGCAAACTGACCTTCATTGATACATTAAGTTCTTTACACTCCCCAAACGGTTCTTGAATAAAACTGGAACCATGACCAAACGCCTGAGCATGACCCTGGTGCTGAGTGCCTGTGGCGGCCCATCAACGCAAGACCTGTTGCGTCATAACTTCCTGCTCGAGAATTCACTGTCTGTGACGGATACTGTGGATTCCCCTAGGCCGAGATAGCGTTAAGTTGTTTGGAGTTGTCCTACACAGGTTGATTTGCTCGAGTACTTCTAATTGCGCAACAGGTCTTCAGGTTTGAGCCGTAGCCATTGCTGGACAAACCCATCAGTGATGTATACGATGTATATACAGCAATTTCACAAATGCTTTGGAATCAAAGCATTTGGCGAGCCATGCGAGTGGAAACGACAGCGGTTGAGGAAAAATGAGCGAATTTTGCCCGCAAAATTCCGAATCATTCCGAAAACCGCTGTATGACCATGATCCGCAAACAGTTGTACATTGACCCTCACCAAGACGCGGCCCTCAAACGCAAAGCCCGAGAACTTGGCCTCAGTGAAGCCGAACTGGTGCGTCGCGCCCTCGATGCCGTCCTGACCGAAACCGCGCAAGCCATGCCCGCACGCCCATCCGTCTTGCAAGCATTGCTCGAGGATGCCCAAGCCCTGTCCATCACGCACCCCGCGCCGACAGGGTACGCATACAAACGCGACGATGCCTACGAGGATGAATCCCGCCTCGAGCGTTGGGGCCAGGACCGGAACTGACCGTGCGTTACCTGATCGACGCGAACATCCTGATTCACCCGCTCGATGCTCGAGACCCGATCAAACAGCAACGCGCCATCCAAACCCTGTTGCAACTCGACGGTCGTGGGGATGCCGCGCTCGCTGCTCAGGTTCTCGCCGAGTACGCGAATGTGGCCCTCAAAAAATTTGGCCTGCCCGCCAGCAACGTGTACCAGCACATCCAAGGGTACGAAACGAGCTTCACCGTCTACCCGCTCACGCCTGCCGTGGTGCTCGAGGCGGTGCGTGGCCTGCGGGATCATCGGCTGGCATACTACGACGCGCAAATCTGGGCGGTGGCGAAACTTTATCAAGTGCCAGTGATTCTTTCCGAGGATTTCAATTCGGGCGGCACACTTCTTGTACCCAGTGCAGCACCTTACGGGCTTGGCACGCTCGAGGGTGTGCATTTTTTGAATCCGTTCGATGTGGGTTTCAACCCGGCAAGCCTGTAATTGTTCGCGCTGGTCATTCAGATGGCTTTTTTGCGGTTTGAGGTTTACATTCATACCAAGTCGTGATTGAAAGCAGCGGTTTTCTGCTTTCAATCCGAGGTCAGCGAGTGACGAAAAATCAAGTCGTCTTACTGGTCGTGTATCCGAAGCGACCCAAGCGCGAATGGCCCGTTAGGTGCCAGCTTATGAGCAAGAAGCCCGTCAGGTGCTGCCCTCAGGGTCAAGAAGGATACCGCCAGTTTTGAAGACGACTTGATATCACTTCATCTCGAGGAAGGCCGCAACCGGAACCCTAAACCGTTCTGACAACGTGAACGCAAACTGCTTGCCGATCCACGCCCCTCAATTTTTCGTTTCTGCACCTTCTAGCGCGTACAACCTGGCCACCTCACCGGAGAGCAAC
>JANOWZ010000287.1:0-5002 GCA_031418155.1 Deinococcales bacterium | reverse complement strand
GTGCTCGAGCAATTGCGTGAAGGCATCGAGGGCATGGACCGACATCAGGCGCGGCTCGAGGTCTTGGACGCGCAGGTGGGCGCGGCGAGTCGGATTGCGACGGCGCATTTTGAGGCGGCTCTTGCAAGGGCGCAACACGCTTGGGCCGGATTGCGTGCGGCCAGCAACGCGCTCGAGCGGGCGCAGACGGAACGCTCAGAACTCGAAGCGCAATTGAATGTCTTGCGAGCCAGTATCGAATTGAACGCTGGCCTCGAGACGGAACGCCTGAGCGAACAGTCCGTGCTCGAGTTGGAACGCGAATCGCTCGAGTCGCAATTGCGCGACGCGGACGGCGCACTGCGCGAGGCTGAAACGCGACTCGAGGAGGCCCGGGTTGAACTCAAACGTTCGCAGGACCGTGTGCGTGGCGCACGCGAACGCCTGGCGCGCGATGAGGCCCGCGGTCTGGAACTGGCAGGTTTGCGCGAATCGCTCGAGCTTGAACGGACTGGGTTCGAGACGCAATTGAAATCCTATTCCTGGTTGACGGACGATTCGAGCCTGGGTGCGCGAGCCGAATCTCTCGAGGGTGCGGGGCGAGCTTGGACGCAATTTGAGCGCGATTCTGAACGACTGCAAGATGCCGAAACCCGTGCACAATTGACCTCAATCCGTGTGACTTCGGCACGTGAACGGCTCGAGGAGGCGACGACACTGCTCGAGGAAATCATGCGTGACACCTCGCAAGAATTGAGTGACCGTGCGGCGGCGTTGCTCGAGTTGCCGGAATCGGTGCGGCGCGATTATCACTTGACGCTCGAAGCGATGTTGGACCCGAGCGATGCGTTGGGCGTGATCGAGGATGTGGCGACGGAACGTTCGGGCGGATTGCGCGAAGCCTTCGATACGGCACGGGCCGAACGCCGTGAACTGCAATCTCAACTCGAGCTTGAACGCGAGAATTTGCAAACGCTCGAGGCGGCGCAAGAGGCTGTACCACCATTGCCAGCGGATCGGGCAAAAGCATCCGAGGTGCTGACGGCAGTTGGGATTTCGCACGCGGCCTTGTACGAATGGATTCAACCGCACAAGAAAGCCAAGGGCGATCTGGCGGGACTCGAGGCTGGATTGCTGGCCTCGGGCGCATTGACGGCGTTGGTGGTGGACGAATCGGAACGGGCTCGGGCGTTGAGTGTCTTGCAGGCGGCGAAACTCGAGGATGCGCTGTTGCGTTTGCCTAGTGTTGGCGATCTCAAGTCGAATTTGTCCAAATTGCTCGAGCCGGAATTGAACGCGCCGGAATTGGTGACGCGATGGTTGCAGGCCGTGGCGCTCGAGGATGCTCAGGCCACTGCGGGTGTTTCTGCTGACGGCTGGTGGACGAACGGGATTTTGTCCGGAACAAGTTCGGTCGGAAATGGCTTGCGTTTCATCGGTGCGGTGGCACGAACCCGAGAACGCGAACGTCAACTCGAGGTTTTGCGGACGAACATTTCAGGGCACGAGACCAAGCTCGAACGCGCCGAAGAACTCGAACAGGAAGCGACTGCAAACCTCGAATCGTTTGAACGCGAGTGGCAAAAACTGCGTGATGCCCGCGATGAACGTCGCGCCCGCACGAATAGCGAGAATGACCGCAAGCAATGCAGTTCGCGTTTCGATGACCGCACGCGGGAACAATCTGAGAGTTTGGAAACGCTCGAGGCGGCCCGCGAAAATTCTCAGGTGGCACTTCGCACGCTCGAGGTCTCACTCAAGCCTCTTGGCTTGCGGGCGGAACGTGCGGCGTTCGAGGCGGCACAATTCGAGCAGCGTGAGGCGCAGAGAACGCAGGATTCACTCGAGCGAACGCAGACTCGGCTCGAGGCGGTGCTGGGTGATTTGGAACGGTTGCGCGAAGAACTTGAGCAGCGCCAACTCGAGATCACGGAGTTGGATGGCAAGCGTTTGGAATGGGAACAACGACGCGACACGCTAACTGTTCGCGTCACCGAAATGCGGGCGCAACTCGAGAACCCGGACATTCAGGCGTGGCGTGATCGACTGCGGCGCGTGCAGGGAAGACTGGCCGAATTGCGGCGCGAACTCGCCACGCTCACACAGGATTTAGCGCGGTCCCGTGGGCAACTCGAGGCGGCACAATCGCGTCAACCACGGGTGCTTGAGGAGGTCATGCGTTGCGAGGAACGGCAAACCCGTGCTCAAGAAAAATTGGCTCGAGCCATCGCCACTCACCAGCGTTTGGTCGAAACGGATCTGGCCAGCACAGACAATCTGGACTCGCTCGAAACAAACGCATCACGGCTCGAGGGTGCGCTCAGTCAGACGTATTCCGAATGCAAGAACGCGCTCGAGACACCTGAAAGTTTCATGCCGAGCTTTGACGGTTTGACGCCACGTTTCACGCTCGATGGTCAACCGGTCTCGAGTGACGCGCTGACCGCGCACCTTTTGACCGAACTCGAGGGAGCGCAACGGTTGCTGTCCGAAGAGGAGGCTCGAGTCTTTCACGATGAACTCGTGCAGGCGCTGGCCGAAGAACTCGATAAGAAAATCCGTGAGGCCCGTGAGTTCGTGCGGGCCGTTCGTGCCACGCTTTCCGACCTGCGCTTTCATGACGAACAACTCGACCTTGAACTCGAGCGCGTCGCCACCGGTGGCCTCAGCGATTTGATCGATGGGCGTGTCACACCGAATTTTCAGCCCGCCAGTTGGCTCGAGCGTGTTGGCCAAACCGTGCGCGATTTGGTGCGTCGCCTGCGCGAACAACCCGACCCGGAACGCAGCTTTCCGCAGATGCTCGAGGCGGCACTCGATTACCGCGAATGGTACGGCTTCAAGTTTTTTTCGCAAATTCAGGATCGACGGTTTGAGATCACGGATCGCAAATTTCAATCGCGTTCCGGTGGCGAACGCAGTGCGGTTCTGTACACGTTCATGTTCGCGGCGCTTGGGGCGAGGTTCAATGCGATGGGCGCGACCGGCCCGCGCCTGATCGGATTGGACGAGGCCTTCGCAGGCATGGACCCGCACAACATTGGGGCCTTGTACCAGATCATGCAGAGCCTGGAATTGAGTTTGATTGCCACCAGTCCGAGCGAAATTTACCTGTCACGTTCGCTCGAGGTGGCCAGTGCCTACCAACTGTTTCGCGTCTCGAGCGAGGATGGCGATGGTGTCTCGAATATTGCAAGACTGTGGAATGGGGCGCGGGCCATCGAGATGGGTGCGGGGTAAAAACAGGTGAAAGGTCAAAGGTAAAAGTGGAAAGTGGTTTGAACCCGGCAGTGGTGTTCGCTGAACTTGAACGTCACGGGTTACGGCACGTGCTCGAGTTGGCGCTTGAACGGTACAAACGCGATGAGACGTTGGGAAAAGTTTCGGGTGCGCTCGAGGCTTCAGATCGTTTGGCGCTTGAGCGGTTGTTGGGCAGGTCTGTTCGGGTTTTGGATTTGGCGCAGTTGGATTTGGCGTTGCGGGCCAGCCGGTACGAGACAAGTTTGGTCAGTGTGCTCGAGGTGTTGCATGGTGGGCCGATTCAGAGTCGGAAGTCGCAGCGCGAAAACCGTGATGCAAAATTCGTGACGGCGTTGGCTCGAGTCTCCGATCTCGAGTGGCGCGAATTGCTCGAGCGTGATGGGGCGGGTGCGGCGCTGATCAAACGGTCCTTGCGCGAGAACGTTCCGTGCAATCTCGAGGCGGTCTCTGCGGCAATCCGTGCCTTGCGAGTCTCACCGGAACGCCTGCCGGTGCTGGCAGCACTCGTGGTGGGCGATGCGCACGCTTTTGACCGGGATCGGCTCGAGGGTCGAATCTTGTTGGCGGCGTTGGATGCCTTAAACCTCGAGAAACCGATGCGTGATGGTGTCTCCTCGAGCGTCTTGGTGGCGAACCTGCCGGTCGCATGGTTGGCGGGCCGTTGCGTGCATTTGCCGTGGCGCGAGGTCGTGAAGCTCGAGCCGCAAATTTGTGATGTGCTGGTGGTCGAGAACCCGGCGGTCTTTGAAGGCTTGCTCGAGGCTGGTGTGAAAACCGCATTGATCTGCACCGAAGGCCAACCGAGCGCGGCTTGCATCGCACTGTTGGACCGTTGTTCTGGCATCTTGCATTTGAGTTTGGATTTCGATTTGGGTGGCCTGCGAATCGCGCAAAGATTGTTCGAGCGTTACGGTTCAAGAATGCAAGTCTGGCGTTGGAATCCGGTTGCGTACCGGCTGGCACTGCAACGTGGCGGTGGGCTCGAATTTCGACCAGGTTTCCAGACTGCACTGGAGCCATTCTCGAGCCTCTTTCCAGAATTGATCGCCGCGATGATGCTTGAAGGTCGGGCCGCGCACCACGAGGTGCTGTTGCCGGAATTGATCGATGATGCCCGAGTGTGGTCAGATAGGCCATGAGACTCCAAGGGAAGATTGCGCTCGTCACGGCGGCAGGTCAGGGCATCGGTCGGGCGACGGCGGAAGCGTTCGCAAAAGAGGGCGCGACGGTGATCGCCACGGATCTCAAACCAGAATTGCTCGAGGGTTTTCCGGGCCGGGTTGAGAAGTTGAATGCGCTCGAGAAGTCAGAGCTTGTGGGCTTGATCAATTCGCTCGAGCGGGTGGATGTGCTTTTTAATTGCGCAGGTTTCGTGCATCACGGAACAATTTTGGATGCGACGGATGAACAGTGGGATTTTGCGTTCAATTTGAATGTACGCAGCATGTTCTGGGCAATGCAGGCGATGATTCCGAAGATGATTGCGCAGTATGAAAATGGACTGGGTGGCGGAAGTATCATCAATATCTCGAGTGTGGCCTCGAGCATCAAGGGTGCGCCGAACCGGTTTGTGTATGGCGCAACGAAAGCAGCGGTGATCGGCATGACCAAAGCGGTCGCAGCGGATTTCACGGCGCAAGGCATTCGCGTCAATGCAATTTGTCCGGGCACGATTCACACGCCCTCATTAGAGGATCGGATTCGGGCTCAGGGTGATTTGGAAAAATCGATGGCGGGGTTCATGGCGCGACAGCCGATAGGA
>JANOWZ010000286.1:0-1668 GCA_031418155.1 Deinococcales bacterium | reverse complement strand
CGCCAAACGCAGTGCGCCAGACAACCCAATCGTCGCACCGTCCGGCAAGGTCGCCAACGACTTGCAACCGGCCCGACCGACCAGCGCGACCCGCGCCTCGAGCCTGCGCGGAATGCTCGCCAGTTCGAGTCCTTCGGCCTGTACCACCGGGAAGTCCTCGAGCGCGTGGACGGCAATGTTGATGCGCTCCTCGGTCAGGGCGCGTTCCAAATCACCGCTGCCCGCGAGACCGCCACCTTTGGCGGTGATGGTCGAGAGTCGGAAATCTGTTTCCGGCCATTCCTCTTTGAGTCGGGCGACCACCGAGCGAGCCTCGAGAAGGGCGACCGTGCTACCGCGAGTACCAACAACAATCTGACGCTTCATGCCACACGAGTATACGTGATTGCGTGCGTTCTCGAGTACAGACCGGAAAACCCAGGTTCAAAGTGGAAAGTGCCAAGTGAAAAGAAACATCAAGAACCTCGAGCCCAAAGTCTGGCTTGCGGGCTTTCCCCTTTTGGCTGCCCTTAATCGCTCGAGCCGCGACGGATGTTCCAAACACTGACGAACGCGACCAGCGTCAACAATCCGGTCAGCAACGCAATCCCATCCATGTGCAGGGCCTCAACGAATGGTCCGCCGAGCAGGCTGCCACCGATCAGGTTGCCACCCGCCAAGAAAATGCTGTACAGGCCCACAACCACACCGCGATCCTCGGGGAAATCCTGAGAGATGTCGGCGAGATAGGCGAGGGCAACCGGTGTGAATCCGGCCTGAAAGAACGCGCCGACCAACAGGATCAGGAACCAACCTCGAGCCTCGCCAATGATCGGCAATGGCACGCGCCAATCGAGGCCGAGTTCTGGATGGTTGAGCAAAAACAGGCAAACGGCAATGGTCATCAGGCCCGCGCCAGCCTGCAACATCACCGTGGTTTTGCGGCCCGCGTTCGGTCTAGAGCCGAAGAATAAACCGGCCAGGAACGCCACCGCGAACGATCCGAGAACCAGGGAGATTCCGGGACCATCGAGCGAGGCGACCAGGTTTTGACCTGGAACTGGTGTGGCCGGAAAGCCCGGTTTACCTTGATACAACTGCGATTGCACGTGAACCAACCACAACCCGATCACACCGGTCGCGGCGAACCAGGCGGGCATGAAACGCAAGATCCGACGGTTGGCCAGGGCTCGAGCGTAATCCGACCAGGTGCGACGGCGCTGGACGCGCAAACCAATCTGCGGCAGGAAGAACGCAAAGACAAGCGCACCGAGCACGTACAAAACCGCCAGCGCCGCAAAACTGCCGGTGCCGAACGCATCCCAGACTCGAGGCCCGAGGACCGTACCGCCAATCGCCACGCCGACCAGCGTCACGACCTCGAACAAACCCATGATCCGGGAGCGGAACTTGCTGCCGTCGGTCAAATCTGAAAGGTAGCCGAGCGTGGCGGGAATCGCGCCGCCCGCGCTGACCCCCTCGAGCACACGGATGGCAAACAGCACGGCGACGCTCGAGGCGAGCGGGTACAGAACCAAGGCGATTGCACCGAGCAACGGGGCAAGCACCAGGAAAATCTTGCGCCCGTAACGGTCTGAGAGCGCCCCGAACACTGGCGCGAGCAGCAGTTCGGTCGCGTAGTACCCGGCGGCGACCCAGGCGATCCCAGCGCCCTGTGCACCCAAAGAA
>JANOWZ010000285.1:0-2410 GCA_031418155.1 Deinococcales bacterium | reverse complement strand
GGCAACCACAATTCCACGGTTGCACCCTCGCCGAGACCCGAGTGCGTGCGCAACTGTCCGCCCGCGAGTCGCACCCGTTCACGCATTCCGGCCAGGCCCAGGTGTCCCTCGAGCGCGAGCGATTCGCTCGGTTCGTTTTGGAAGCCTTGACCGTCATCGGTGATGCGCACGCGCACACCAGTGCCTTCGGATTCGGGCTCGAGGTTGCTTGCTCCGAATTCCACACGGACGGCGGCGCTCGAGGCCATCGCGTGTTTGTCCACGTTGGTCAGCGCCTCTTGCACCACACGAAACAGGGTCAACTCGAGCACACTGGGCAGTCGAGATTCGCGGCCCGCCACCTCGAGCCGGGTTGGGGTTCGGGATTGCCCACACAACCACTCGAGCGCCGGAATCAAGCCCAAATCATCAAGCACACTGGGCCGCAAATTTCGGGAGAATCGGCGCACACTTTCGATGGTCGCGTCCACATCGCCGCGAATGTCCCGCGTGCGCTGCTTGGCGTTGTCATCACTCAGCATCGCCTCGAGTCGGTCCAAGCGGCGCCCAATCGCCACCAGGGATTGGGCGGTGTCATCATGCAATTCCCTTGCGACCCGGCCCCGTTCCTCCTCTTGCGCCTGCGTGAACAAATTCAGGTACGACCGCAACTCGAGGGCGCGTTGTTCCTCTTGACCTCGGGCCGCGATCTCATCGGCGAGCTGACGTTTTTCGGAAAGGTCACGGGCAATGGCCAAGCCACCGATCATGCGACCGTCTTGACGCAAGGCGTTGAGGTTGACCTCCAGGTACGCGAGTCGCCCATCTTTGCGCCGCACTTGTCCTTCATACGTGATGGCCGAACCACCAAACAAGAGCGAGCGCCAAGCGCGTCGCGCCTCGAGTGCCGCCGCCGGTTCGAGCAAACTGGCGTACTCGCGCCCGATCAATTCGGCTGGTTCAAAGCCAATCGCCTCGAGCACCGCCGGGTTCGCGTAATTGACCCGGCCCTCGAGATCGGTGGTCAGGATCACGTCATGCGCGGCCTCGGCCAGCAAACTGTACCGGGAGCGTTCCGCTTCGATCCGGGTGTACAACCTGGCGTTCTGAATCGCCAGTGCCGCCTGATCCGCAATCGCCGCCGCCAAATTCGCCTCACGTTCGGAAACGCTCGAGCCTGCCAGCACGGAATCGGCGTACAGAAGCCCGAGCACCTGACCCTGCGCGACAATCGGGGCAATCACGCAGGATTGTGCCTCGAGCAATGCAGAGCCTTGATCCTCGAGTGACGGGTCGTTGACCACATCGTTGAAGAACATGGGCCGACGGGCGATCAGCAGCGTCTCGAACGCATCTTCAACGATCACGAACGGTCGCAACCGCTCGAGGTCCTGATCGAAACCGAAGGCGTACAGCTTGCCCAATTCGGCACGGTCATCTTCGATGGAATCAAAAAATCCAACGAAGCAACGCTCGAGGTCCAAGGCATCCGTGACCTCGAGCGCCAAGCGTGAGAGCACCTCATCCAACTCGAGGGTCGCTCCGGTCAGGCGGGCAACGCGCAAGAGGACGGCCTGTTCGCGTTCGCGGCGAACTTCCTCCTCGAAGAGCCGTGCATTCTCGAGTGCGACAGCGGCTTGCGTGGCGAACAGGCGCAAGGTTTCAACGTCGGTCCCAGCAAACTGCTGCGAGCGCTCAAAGTACAACGCCAACGCGCCCAAGCGTTGACCTCGAGCGGCGAGCGGCAAAGCGATCATGGATTTGTACGGGAAGCCCAATTCCATACCGGGTTTGTCGGCGGGGCTCAAACGTTTGGCAAGCACCGGTGCGTCCTCGCGCATCGACCGGCCAATCGCGCCCGCGCCCGCCGGGAAACGCAAGGCCGTTAAAAATGCGGTCTCGAGCCCGAGCGACAAACGAGAAACCAGCAAGCCATCCTCGAGCCAGAAGGCCACGACCGCGTTCGCACCGACCAAATCCAGCGCGTACTCGAGCGTGCGTTCCAGAATGACCGAGAGTTGCAAACTTGAGCCGAGCGTCAAGACGATTTCGCGCAGTGCCTCGGCAGAACTGGGTGTTTGACGGACCTCGTTGAGGTCTCGAGCCAGTTGAGCGTTTTGTGCTTTTGCTGCTCGAGTCACGCTTCAGTCTACGGGCCAGGATCGTGTGTGCGCTTACGCCGATTGGCTGGCTCAGGGCTTACGCATATGGCTTTTAGAGACCCGAGAATCTTGTTTCTGAATCGAAGCCGAATCAGGGCGAACATGGAGTTTGCCCCTACCAGACAACGTTTTGCGTAGGGACGAACCCTGTGTTCGCCCTTCCCTCGAGACGGAATCGACTTGGAATTCCCTGAAAATTGTCCATCTGCGTAAGCCCTGTTGGCTGGCTGAGTGCTTCGTTCATTTGATTCTGCGCATTTTCGCCAAGA